>DAHXNG010000032.1 GCA_027366615.1 Nitrospirota bacterium
TCTGGCTCTTCAACGTCAAAAACTCCGATCTCGAGGGCGTCGAGCAGTCCCGGCGCAAGGGAGAATGGAAGGGCACCCGGCGCATTGCCTTTCGCCGCTTTCACGCCCGGGAGACTGACCTCCCCCTTTCCGAGGCCGACAAAAAGGTGATCCGCACCTTCCGGCAGGAGAGCGGCTACGGCTCCTCAAGCGAATGGTACCCCGACAGCTACCTGACCCCGCTGGCCCTCTGCGGCCATCCGGCCGTCTATGACATGTCTCACCCCGAGGAGCGGATCGAGCTCGAAGAGTCCCTTCCCGAGCTTTTGATCACCGAGGACCCCGGAGGGTTCCGGATCGACATCTCCCACCGGAGCCAGTTCGCCAAGCTAAGCATCGAGCCCGTCTCCGCCACCCGCTACCGGGTGGTGAACCTCTCGTCCCGGGCCGTCGACCTCGCCAAACGACTCCCCCCCGGCGGACTCGTCGTCCCCCGGGAGGCCAAGGACCGCCTTCTGGCCCTTCTCGGTCGCCAGTCTCCCTTTGTCACCCTCCGGGCGGAGATCGCCGCAAGCGACCTTCCCGCCGAAGAGGGCCGACCGGCTCCGGTCCTTCAGCTCTCCCCCTTCGCCGAGGGCCTCTCCGTGACGGCGGGCGTCCGCCCCTTCGGCCCCGACGGCCCCTTCTTCCATACCGCCCGGGGAGGGCGACTCGTCACCGCCCAGTCGGAAGGCACCACCCGCCATGCCAGGCGAGACCCCGCCCGGGAATCTGCCCTTCTCGAGACCCTCCTCGCGGAGCATCTTCCGATTTTGGCGGAGACCCCCAATACGGACGGAGTCTGGGTCCTCGAGGACACCTCCTCGGCGCTCGAGCTCCTCGAGGCCCTCGCCTCCTGCCCTGTTCCCGTCGGAGTCGAATGGCCCCAGGGGGAGAGGATGCGCGTCACCGCCTCCGTATCGACAAAAAAACTCCGCATCTCCCTCCAGAGCGCCCGAGACTGGTTCGAGATCTCGGGAACGGTCCAGGTCGACGAGAACCTTGTCGTCGGGATGGAGGCGATTCTCGAGGCTCTGCCCCGAGCCACGGGGCGTTTCGTCCCTCTCTCGGAGGGACGTTTTCTGGCGCTTACCCACGACCTCAAGAGCCGTCTCGAAAAACTCCAGACGATCGCGGAGGAGGGCCGGCGCCTCTCGCTTCCCGGCACCGTCGCCATGGAGGATCTTTTTTCGGAGGCAGGAGAGGTCAAGGGGGACAAGACATGGAAGGAGTTCCGCAAGAGGCTTCGGGAGGCGGCCGACTTCTCCCCCGTCCTCCCGTCGACTTTGGCGGGGGAGCTTCGGGACTATCAGCTGGAGGGATTTTCGTGGATGAGCCGGCTCGCCCGATGGGGCGCCGGCGCCTGTCTGGCCGACGACATGGGGCTTGGCAAGACGGTCCAGGCGATCGCCGTCATGCTCGACCTCGCAAAAAACGGCCCGGTTCTCGTCGTCGCCCCCACCTCGGTCTGCCACAACTGGGTTGCCGAGCTTGCCCGCTTTGCCCCGACCCTCCGGGTCCACGAGCTAAGGGAGGCCTCCGACCGGAAGTCCCTAGTCGGAGATCTCCGCTCCCACGACGTCCTGATCACGAGCTACGGCCTTCTCGCGATCGAGGAGGAGCTTCTGTCGGCCCCCCGATGGGCAATGGCCGTCTTCGACGAGGCCCAGGCCTTCAAGAACGCCGAGTCGAAACGCGCCCAAGCCGCGCGGAAGATCGGGGCCGAGTTCCGGCTGGCGCTCACCGGCACCCCCGTCGAAAACGATCTCGACGAGCTCTGGAGCCTCTTCAATATCCTGAACCCGAGGCTTCTTGGCTCGAGAGAGCGCTTCGCCTCCCGGTTCGCGGGGCCGATCGAGCGCTCCAAGGATACCCGGGTCCTCGCCTCGCTCCGGGCCCTTGTCCGCCCCTTCATGCTCCGGCGCACAAAGACCGCCGTCCTCTCCGAACTTCCTCCCCGCACCGAGATCACCCTCGAGGTCGAGCTTCCCGCGGAGGAGCGGGCCCTCTACGAAGCCCTCCGCAGGAAGGCGCTGGAGGCGATCGGGGCGATCGGCCGGGACGGCGGAAGCCATCGGATCCACATTCTGGCCGAGATCATGAAGCTCAGACGCGCCCTCTGCCATCCGGCCCTCGTCGAGCCCCTCACCCTCCTTCCGGGCGCCAAGATCGAGGCCTTCCAGAGCCTGGTCGACGAGCTTCTCCAGAACCGCCACAAGGCCCTCGTCTTCAGCCAGTTCACGGGCTACCTCGAACGGGTGGCCCAGGCCCTCGACGCCCGGGGGATCTCCTACCAGTACCTCGACGGCAGTACCCCTCCCAAAGAACGGGAGCGGCGGGTCGAGGCCTTCCAGTCGGGGCAGGGCGACCTCTTTTTGATAAGCCTCAGGGCCGGGGGCACGGGTCTCAACCTCACCGCCGCCGACTACGTGATCCACCTCGACCCCTGGTGGAACCCGGCGGTGGAGGACCAGGCCTCAGACCGGGCCCACCGCATCGGCCAGCAGCGGCCGGTCACCATCTACCGGCTCATCGTCCGGGAGAGCATCGAGGAGAAGATCATCGACCTTCACAGGAGAAAGCGCGATTTAGCCTCCGACCTCCTCGAGGGAACCGAGCTCTCGGGCAAGCTCACAAACGACGAGCTGATCGCCCTCATAGGAAAATAGCCGCACACGGCCCCTCTCATCCCCCCGACTGCCTGAAGGGAAAAAACAAGGAGGGGCCCGATTCTTGGCCCCCCGTTCTTGGTCTCCCCTTGGCTCCCCCGGCCTTGCACCCCTGCTTTCGTGCCTTTTCTATCCGGCGGACTTCCCTCTAAACGCCTCCGCCAGAAGCCCCAATGCCTCTCCGATCTTCGCGGCGGCCTCCGGAGAGGGAAGGGGAAGTTTGAGATGGCTCCTTCCCGTCGAAGGATCCCGTTCGACAAGGGGGTGATCGGAGGCGGCCTCCGGATCACGGGCGGCGGAAAGAGCCGAAGCAAGAAGGTTCCCGATGCCGGCTAAGGCGGCCCAGGGATCGGTTTCGCTTCCCGGGCTTCCCGGGCCCCTCGGGCTCCCCGCCCCCTTCGAGGGCTCTTTTTCCGGCTCATCGATCCCTTCGCCGGTCGCTTTGCTCTCCTCCCCGGGAGGCTCACCGGGCTCCTGCGCCTCGCTCCTGCCCCCCGCCTCTTCGGCCGGCGTCATCGCCTCGGCCGTCCCGATTTGCCCGGTGACGCTCTCGATCTCCTTCATGAAGCGCGAAAGCCGCGAGCCGCCGAGCGAGACCTCGCCCGCCCCACCGTCGAGGATCCCCTCCGACAGCGACTGCTTGAAGGAAAGGATCTGGAGCATCCCCTCCTCGATCGCCCCCTTGGCCACGAAGTTCACGATCTGGACCGGGCGCTTCTGCCCCATCCGATGGATCCGGGCGATCCGCTGCTCGAGGATGGCCGGGTTCCAGGGAAGATCCATGTTCACAAGGATCGAGGCGTGCTGGAGGTTGAGGCCCGTGGAGCCCGCGTCTGTCGACAGGAAGACCCGGCAGGCGGGATCCTCGCGAAACTGCTCGACCAGGGCAGGGCGCCGGGCGGAGGGAACGCCTCCGTGAAAGCGGACATACCCGATCCCTCGGGCCTCGAGACGGCGGACGATGATGTCGTGGCTCCGGGTCCACTGGCTGAAGACGACCGCCTTCGTCTCCGGCGACGAAAAGAGGGTGTCGAGAAGGGCGGCC
>DAHXNG010000096.1 GCA_027366615.1 Nitrospirota bacterium
CTCCGGCAGTCCTCCGGCCATGCCCTCCCGAGCCTCCCGCTCGAGATGTCTTTTTCTGCGCCTCTCCCCCCAGCGTGCCATCAGGATCCCCCCCTCGTAGAGGAGGAGCAGGGGCACGAACATGATCATCATGTTGAGAAAGTCCTGGGTCGGAGAAAGGATGGAGGCCAGGACGGCGTTGGCCACGACCGCCCCGCGGCGGTGGCTCCGGAAAAAGGCGGAGGAGACAATTCCCCGCTCCGCGAAAAATCCCATGACGACGGGGAGCTCGAAGATGAGGCCGAACACAAAGAGGAAGCGGGTTTCAAACGAGATCGTCCGGTCCACCGACATGAAGGCCCTGAGGCCCTCCCCCAGACCGAAGTGCACGAGAAAGGAGAGAGCCGTCGGCAGGGCGACAAAAAAGGAGAAGGAGACCCCCGTGAAAAAAAAGAGCGTGCCGCCTCCCACCCAGAGAAGAAGCGAGCGGCGCTCGGACTTGTAGAGGCCGGGAGCGATGAAGGACCAGAGCTCGTAGAGAAACCCCGGAAAGGCCAGGACAAGGCCTCCGGTGAAGGCGGTCTTGAGCGTGACCCAGAAGGCCTCGGTGGGGGTGGTAAAGACCAGGGCCGTTCCTGTCACCTTTCCGAGAAAGGCCACCGCCTTCTCGGAAAAGGGGAAGCTCAGACAGAAACCGGCCGCGAGCCAGACAAGCATGCGGAGGATCCGTTTCCGGAGCTCGACGAGATGGACCATGAAAGGAAGGGACTGTTCGACCAATCGCGCCGTCCCCTGTCACATGGCGGGAGGAGAATCGGTGGCCGGCTCTCCTCCCTTCTGGTGGTTCTGGGGAAGGGGACTCCAGTCCGGAGGAGGCGCTGAACGCTCCGCCTGAGAGAGCGCCGCATCGGTCATCAGGCTGTCCCGCACCCCCCGAAGCTCCTCCAGAACGGGGAGAAACATCCGCCTGAGAGCCACCGCCGCCCTGGCAACGCGCTTAGCCACCACCGGCCAGTCGGCCGGCTTTATCAGGAGAAGAAAAAGAAGGGCGATAAAAAAAAGGTCCGGAAGACCGATTCCGAACATCGCCTAGGAGGACCCGGAAGACTGTCCGAGGTGCGACTCGCCCTGAACGATCTTTTCCTTGAGATCGCGCTTCTCCCATTTGAGGCGGGCCATTTCCCGGTCATCATCTTCGGTGAGGAGGGCCCGGCGGGAGAGATCCAAGATCTTCGCATCAAGGGCATCGTGGCGGGTCTTCAGGGTTTCGAGTTCGTGGCGCTTCTTCTTGATTTCATCCATCGGACCTGGCTCCTTCGTCTTGGGTGACCGCATCTGCCGACGATCCGGAAGAGGACCTCCGGACCATTACCACTCCGTCTTCCTTCGGGTTCTGATAGTACCCCTTCCGGACTCCCTCGAGTGTAAAACCAAGGGAGTAGTAAAGAAACCGGGCCGGCCGGTTGGACTCCCGAACCTCGAGATAGGAGGCGGTCACCCCTCCCCGGTCGAGGTCGGACAGGTAGGAGGAGAGGAGGCGCCGCCCAAAGCCGCGTCTTCTGTCCTCTTGCCTGACATAGAGAAGATGGATCTCGGCCTCGGCATCGAGAACCCAGCCCCCGACAATCCCCACGAGCGCTGCCTTCCCCGGGTCGAGAACCCCAGAGAAGCGCCCAAGGCGTCCGGAGGCGAACTCCGCGACAAGGGCCGGGCCGGCCCCAAAGGCCTGACGGTCCACCGACGGCATATCGAGAAGGAACTTCTCGACCACCTGGGGCCAGACGCCGGTCGTCAGGTCGACGATCCGGGGAGATGTGAGGGAAGCGGGGGACTCCTCTGGCATGGGAACGACTCCGAAGTTGCGTGAATATTCTGGACCATACCGGACAGGGGCTATCTTATCCCCTCCGGTCCAAACCCTGCAAGGCCGGGTCCGGGAAGTAAGGAAAGGAGCCAGGTCGCGGAAAGGCCCGGTCCCACATCTAGGAACAGACAGACTCCCGCCCGTAGAGAAGAGCGGAAGAGGCCTCCTCTCCGCCCGTCAGGCGACTCTCGAGAGCCAGTCTCCCCATCGTGGGGGCCGCAGGAAAGATCAGAAGAGAAGAAAATCCTGCGGGCCCTTCGGATCTGGCTTTTGCCGAAAGATGGACAACGCCGGGTCCGGCAATGCCGATACGGCCGGAATGAGCGGAGGAAAGGCTCTCAAGAATTCTTTCGGGGGCGACGGCCTGTCCGGAAAAGGCGTCTCCGGCCTCCTCCGCAGGAATTCGAATCGGCCCGTCGCTTCCGGAGAGCGAAAACAGCGCGGCATTGACCTCTCTCCGCTTCGCGTCGAGAACGATGGCGAGACGGTCGACCGTCTTTGGCCAGA
>DAHXNG010000128.1 GCA_027366615.1 Nitrospirota bacterium
AACCGGATCGATCAGTTCGGCGTCTCTGAGCCGGTCATCGAGCCGCAGGGGCGGGACAGGATCCTGATCCAGCTTCCGGGGGTGACCGATCCCGAACGGGCGATGGCCCTCATCGGGCGGACCGCCCGTCTCGAGTTCAAGCTCGCCGACGATTCGACCGATCCGGGGATCTTTCTTTCCGGGAAGACGCCCCTTCCCCCGGGGGACGAGATCCTCTACGGGGCCGCTCCGCCCAAATCCGGAAGCACCCGCATCCCCTACCTGCTGAAGTCGGCGTCCCTCATGGGCGGCGACACGATCAGCGACGCCCGGGTGGCCTTTGGCCAGTTCAACGAGCCGTACGTCTCCCTGACCTTCAACAGCGCCGGAGGGAAGCTCTTCGACCGGATCACGAAGGACCATGTCAAGGAGCGGCTCGCCATCGTCCTCGACCGGACGGTCTACTCGGCTCCTGTCATCCAGGAGGAGATCTCGGGGGGGCAGGCCCAGATCACCGGAAGCTTCTCGATGAAGGAGGCCAAGGACCTTGCCATCGTTCTCAGATCCGGGGCCCTTCCCGCCCCGGTCAGGATCCTCCAGAACGTGACGGTCGGTCCCTCCCTGGGCAAGGACTCGATCCGGGCGGGTCTTCATGCGACCCTGATCGCGCTTCTTCTGGTCCTGGTCTTCATGGCTATCTACTACCGCTTCTCCGGCGTCGTGGCCGACTTTGCCCTCCTGCTCAACATGCTCTTTCTTCTGGGGGCGATGGCGGCCCTCCATGCCACGCTCACCCTCCCCGGCATCGCCGGCGTCATCCTGACGGTCGGCATGGGGGTCGATTCGAACGTCCTCATCTTCGAACGTATCCGGGAGGAGCTCCGGGCCGGAAAACCCGTCCGCTCCTCCATCGACTCGGGGTACGACAAGGCCTTTTTGACCATCGTCGACTCCCACGTCACCACACTTATCACCGCCGTCATCCTCTTCATCTTCGGAACCGGCCCCATCAAGGGATTCGCCGTGACCCTGACGGTGGGGATCGCGATCAACCTCTTCACCTCGCTGGCCGGCACGCGCATCGTCTTCGACCTCCTCTCCCGGAGATCGAAGATCGACCGCCTCTCGATATGAACGACAACCACACCGGGGGAGACCTCTCATGTTCGAACTGATCCGAAACCCCTCCATCGACTTCATGGGAAAGAAGAAGTTTTCTCTGGCCCTCTCGTCGCTCCTTGTCCTGGTCGGACTCGTGGCCCTTCTGCAGATTGCCCGGGGCAAGGCCAATCTGGGTATCGACTTCACCGGCGGGACCGCACTCCTGGTTCACTTCGAGCGTCCCGAGTCGATCGCCTCGGTCCGGACGGCCCTTTCGGGGGGGGGATTCCCGGGGGCGGCCATCCAGAACGTCAACGGAACCTCCGACCTCTTCATCCGGGTCAAGGCCCAAAGCGAGTCCACCCACTCGGTGACGGAGTCACTCCTTACACTCCTCCACACCCGCTTTGCCGGGAACAGGCTCACCATTCGCCAGTCGACCGAGATCGGCCCCACCATCGGCGGAGAGCTGGCAGGGAAGGCCCTCATTGCGATCTTTTTCTCCCTGGTGGGATTTATTCTCTACATCGCCGTCCGCTTCGAGTTCCGGTTCGGTCTGGCCGCCGCCATCTCCACCTTCCACAATGTGATCGCCCTCCTCGGGATCCTCTACCTCCTCCATGTCGAGATCAATCTCCTGATCGTGACCAGCCTCCTGACCCTGGCCGGCTACTCGCTGACCGACACGGTCGTCGTCTTTGACCGTATCCGCGAGCAGATGCGACGCTCCGTCCGTCAGACCCCGGAAGATCTGATCAACTCAGGAATCAATCAGGTGCTCTCCCGGACGGTTGTGGTATCATTGACAGTGGAGCTCGTGCTCTTTGCGCTCCTGATCGGCGGGGGACCGGTGATCCACGACTTTTCCCTGGCCCTCTTCGTGGGCGTGCTGATCGGGACCTATGCCTCCATATTTGTGGCGAGCCCTCTCCTTCTGGTCCTCCCCGGGCACAGGAAGGGACTGGGTTTTTCGCCGCGAAAATCGACTCCGGAGAAGAACGGGATCTAGCCCGCTTCTCTTCGGACCTCTGGAAAGGATTAGTCTGGTGCAGGGTGGAATCGACATTTCGGAAGTTCTCGGGAGCATCGGTCTCTTTGTTTTGCCGCCGGTGACCGTGCTTGTGATCCTCTACCTCAAGAAGAAGAATGTCATCTGAGAAACGGCCGGGAGGCCGGTCGGAAGACGACCTCCCCCGTTTCGCGCTGGCAGGAGAATTTTCATGATGGATGCGGCTCCCCGACGCCAGACAGGTCGGGAGTGGGAGGTGTTCGAGACAGACGAGTCCAGCATCTACGCCCTTTCCCGGGCATGGTCGCTCGACCCTGTCTGGGTTCGCGTTCTTCTGGGGCGGGGGATCGATCCGGACTCCTATGAGCGGGACATCTCCGCGCCGACGCCTCCCAGCGACAACTCCCTAGGCGAGATGGAGGGGCCGCGGGCTTGGCTTCACTCTCTTCTCTCCTCCTCCGAGCCGGTCCTCATCTATGCCGACCTCGATGTCGACGGCCTCGCTTCGGCGGCGATCCTGGCCCGATTTTTCCTCTACCGGCGCCATCCTTATGCCGTTCTCCTCACAAATCGCGAAGACGGTCGATCCCTTCTCCCCTCCCGCATCAGACCCTATCAGGACAAGGGGTTCCGGAGGATCATCGTGGCCGACATGGGGGCCTCGAGCGCCAATGTCCTTCGCATGCTCCAGGGCGAAGGGATGTCGTGTCTTGTGGTGGACCACCACCTGATTCCCGCCGAATGGCCGCGTTCCTCCGTCCCTCTCGTCCACCCGGCGGGACGCTCGGCCCTGACCTCTGCAGGGGCGGCCTACACGCTGATCCGCCCCTATCTCTCCGCCGCCGAGGAGCCCCAGATGGCCTTCCTGGCTGGCCTCTCCGTCCTTGGAGACAGGGCGCCGCTCATCCGGGAGAACCGCTATCTTGTCCTCTCCCTTCTCTCCGAGGAGACCCTCAAGGTCTTCCCCGGGGTGAGGCTTCTTCTTCGCAAACGGGTCCGCCGGATCCCCATTGTCAGCGACTTTTCCTTCGGGGTGATTCCCTTTCTGAACGCTCCCGGGCGCATGGGGGATCCGGCCCCTGCCTTCGACCTTCTGATGGCCACTTCGGCGGAGGCTTCGGAGCGTATCGTTTCGACCCTCCTCGACTCGAACCGCCGGCGCCAGGAGCTCGAATGGCTTCTCTATGAGGAGATCCGGAGAAAGGGGCCCGAGGAGTTTGTCTTTTTCCACAAGGACTGGTTCCCCGGGGTTCTCGGCCGGGTGGCCCATCGCGTTTCGGAGGAGTGGAACCGGACGGTCTTCGTGGGGACGCTCACCGCCTCCCTGACCGTGCGGGGATCGGTCCGGTGCAGAAACGGCGACAGGTTTACCGACATCATGGCGGCCCTTGAGGGCCTCCCCATCCGGGGCGGCGGCCACCCCATGGCCGGGGGCCTCGAGTTTCCCGTCGACCTTCTTCCGGAGGTCTCCCTGCGCCTGTCGCGGCAAATCAATATCCACCTCTCGAACTCCGGGGCTCAGGCCTCCGAAGCTTCGGCCGAGGGGGAGCCTCTCCGGATCGACGCCTTTCTCCCCGCCTACTTCAGGAACCCCATATTCTGGGAGGGATACCGGAAGCTTTTTCCTTTCGGGGAGGGCTTTACCCGCCCCCTCTTCGGCGTCCGCCGGGCCCGGATCGAACGTCTCGAGGAGGGATCCGGGAAGATGCAGGCCTGTGCCTACCGCTGGCGCCACGGAAGCGGTCGCGCCTTTATCCGGGAAGGGGGACCGTCCCTCTCCCCCGGACAGGACTACGACCTCGTTGTCACCCCCGAGATCCGGGGCAAGGGAGATTATCTTGAACGGCTCTTCGTTGTTGCCGACCACAGACCGGCCTGATCCCCTCACCGACCCCTCCCACGCTCCCCGGGAGGGAGAGGTGACGATCGAGGCCCTGATCGAGGCGGTGGCGGCCTACAACCCCAACCCCGATGCCCTCGAACTCCTCCGCAAGGCCTACTCTTTGGCCCTCAAGTCCCACGAGGGCCAGCTTCGCCAGTCGGGGGAGACCTATATCCACCACCCCCTCTCCGTCGCGATGATCCTAGCCGACATGAAGGTCGACACCCAGTCCCTTGTGACCGCTCTCCTGCACGATACCCTCGAGGATACCTCCCTCACCCCGGAGGAGATCGAGGCCACCTTTGGAAAGAAAGTCCTCCACCTGATCGACGGCGTGACCAAGATCGGAAAGTTCCACTTCAAGAAGTCCCGGGCGGAGAAACAGGCGGAAAACTTTCGGAAGATGCTTCTCTCCATGTCGGAGGACATCCGAGTCCTCCTCGTGAAGCTGGCCGACCGCCTGCACAACATGCGGACGATCGAGTGGCTCGATCCGGCCAAGCAGCGCGCCATCGGCCAGGAGACCCTCGACATCTACGCCCCGCTCGCCAACCGCCTCGGGATCGGCTGGATCAAGCTCGAGCTCGAGGACCTTTCCTTCCGGGCCCTCGACCCCGAAACCTATGCCGACCTCCGCGCCCGCGTGGCGAGAAAGCGCAAGGAGAGCAAGAACTACATCGACCAGATCGTCCGGAGCGTCTCCCAGAATCTTCAGGAGAACGGCGTTCCCGGCCGCGTCATCGGGCGCTACAAGCACATCTACAGCATCTACCGGAAGATGACTCTCCAGGAGATCCCCTTCGACGAGATCTACGACCTGATGGGGATCCGGGTCATCACCGACTCCAAGCTCCACTGCTACGGCATCCTGGGGCTCCTTCACGGCATCTACAAGCCCATGGCCGGTCGCATCAAGGACTTCATCGCCGTTCCGAAGTCCAACATGTACCAGTCGCTCCACACCACCGTCATCGGCCCCGAGGGCGTCCTGATCGAGTTCCAGATCCGTACCGAGGAGATGCACCGCGTGGCGGAGGAGGGGGTCGCCGCCCATTGGAACTACAAGGAAAACGCCGACGGGGCCCCGACCCTCTCCGACCTCAAGGTGGTGACCTGGCTCAGACAGCTCGTGGAGTGGCAGAAGGAGCTCTCCGACAACCACGAGTTCATGAACTCCGTCAAGCTCAACCTCTTCCCCGACGAGGTCTATATCTTCACCCCCAAGGGGGACGTGCGGGAGATGATCAAGGGGGCGACCGCCATCGACTTCGCCTACGGTATCCATACCGAGGTGGGCCACCGTACGGTGGGGGCCCGGGTCAACGGGCGATGGGTTCCCATCAAGACCGTCCTGGAAAGCGGAGACGTCGTCGAGATCATTACCAACGCCTCCCAGACCCCCTCCAAGGACTGGCTCCGCTTTGTCGCCACCCCGAAGGCCCGGGCCCGGATTCGCCACTGGATCAAGGAAGAGGAGACCCGGCAGGCGGCCGAGATCGGGCTTCGCGCCCTCGAAGCCGAGGCCTCGAAGCTCCACCACCGCTTCGGCGAGTTTACAAAATCCCCCCACCTCGAGATCCTCCTCTCCTTCTCGGACCTTCCCGAGCCGACGCTCGAAGATGTCTATTCGCGGATCGGGTTCGGCCGGCTTCCGGCTTCGGCCGTTCTCCGGAAGATTCTTCCCGAACAGACGGGGGAGCCGCCCTCCCCGCCCCAGGTCTCGCCGCACTCCTCCGCAGTCCCGATCATCGTCCGGGGTGGAGGCAAGGATCTTCTGATCGGCCTTGCCCACTGCTGCAGCCCTGTTCCGGGCGAGGAGATCGTGGGCTATGTCTCCCGGGGACGGGGGATCATCGTCCACACCGCCGACTGCCCCAACCTTCTTCACCTCTCCCTTGAGGCGGACCGGATCGTTCCGGCCGTCTGGGAGTCGTCGCGGGAAGCGATCTTCGACGTCCATCTCCGGGTCTCGATGGAAGACAAGCCGGGGATGCTCGCCGCCGTCTCTGCGGCGATCAGCGAGCGGGGAGCGAACATCACCCATGCCGAGGTGAAGCAGGCCAAGCACCTGATGGGCGTTCTCGACTTTACGGTCACAGTGGGGAACCTTGCCCACCTCGAGGAGATCATGGCCCGCGTCCAGCATGTGAAGGGCGTGGTCCGGGTCCAGCGGATCAAGACGGCCACCGCTCCGGGCGATCATCCCGGAGCCTGAGGAGACGGAACACCATGGAACAGTCGAAAAGAGAGAAGCTCCTTGCCGAGCACATGAGGGCGCGTCCCCATCTCAAGGAAATCTTCCAGTTTCTTGAGAAGATCGAAGAGGTCCGTTCTGCGTCGATCCCCGACGATCTCCTCTCCCTTATAGATCTCCGCGACGCCTCTGTCCGGGACCGGCTTGCCCGGGGCATTCCCTTAATCGACCGGCCGGGATTCGCAAAGCTCTCCCTTCCGAACACGGGGACCGCCTTCCGCAAGCTTCTCACCGTCATGAAGCAGGGGGGAGGGGAGCGGGAGAATTACGCCTCCCGGATTGCGACCTTTATCCGGAGTGAAGGGGGGGACGAGGGGGCGGTCATCGCCCGGATCCTCTCCCGGGAAGATGGCTATCTCGACCACGTCTCCCAGACCATGGAGGTCCCGAGGCCCCTTCTGGTCTTTTTGGTCAAGATGGCTCTCCGGACCTCCTTCGAGCGCCTCCACGAGACGCTGGTGGCTTTTCTCCGGGGGCTTGCCTGGGAGTATACCCACTGTCCCGTCTGCGGGGCTCCCCCCGTGATCGGCCAGGCCGTCGGAAACGACAGGCGCCGCTACTACTGCTTCTTCTGTTCATGGCACTGGGAGACCCAGCCCCTGGCGGGCTGTCCCTCCTGCGGGGAGACAGACACCGAGCTCTTCAACCTTCTCTACAAGCACCCCAACGAGCATCAGGGTCTTCTCGCCTGCGAAAGCTGCCGGACCTATCTCAAGATGGTCGACCAGCGCGCCGGCCCCGACCTTCTGAATCCCGACATCCAGGAGATCCTGGGGCTTCATCTCGACATGGCGGCAGGAGAGCTGGGCCTTCATCCGCTCGGTCAGCCCGTCGCCCAGGCCGAGGTCATCGTGCGGCCCGGCATCGACGACTATCGCCCGTAGCGAAAACCACTCCACCGCTTTTCCGTTTCCGAAAGGGTCCCCATGGACGATGTTCCAAGCATTCCCAATATGATCGTCAACTACTCGATCATCATTGCCGGTCTGGTCCTGACCGTCTTCATCATCTCGGCCAGCTTCTACTTCATCGTCCGCCACGAACGCCACCTGAACAAGCGATTCCCGGAGTCCGAAAAGAAGGTCGACCCGTGGGGCTATCCTCTTGAGGAAAAAAAGGAATCGAAACCGTCTCCCCCTCCTGGCACTCCCGGCGCTTGACAGCTTTTCGCCTTCCTGATATATTTTTAGCACTCCTTAGTCGTGAGTGCTAAATCTGGAGGGAAGGCGTGAAAGATCGTGACGGCAGACAAGAGGTTCTCGATGCCAGGAAGTGGGAGGTGCTCTCGGCCACCGTGTCGGGATATATCCGTTCCGCCCTCCCTGTCGGCTCCCAGTCTGCGGGCCGATCCTTCGGATTGACCTATTCTCCCGCGACCATCAGGAACATCATGAGCGAACTCGAGGCGCTGGGGTATCTGACCCATCCCCATACCTCGGCCGGCCGGATCCCGACGGAGAAGGGCTTTCGCTACTTCGTCGACCATACGGAATTCCCCGACGAGGATCGAGAGTCCTGGGAGAGCCTCTCCCGGGAGATCGAGCCTATTTTGGCGGATGCGCCCCTTTCCGAGTTCGGTCCTGTTGTGACCGAGGTTGTCCGGCAGGTGGGGCAGCGGGCCGGGTACGCCGGTTTCGTCGTCGAGACCGGGACCGCCTCCGAGGTCCGGGTCGTGGCGGTTGAGGCCTGTCCGCTCTCCGAGCGCCATGCCCTTCTGGTCGTGATCCTCGAGACGGGACACCTCCTGAAGCGGACCTTCTCCTATCCCGAGGGGATCGGATGGCCCGAGTTCCGGCGGATCGTGTCCCGCATGAACCGGATCGGGCGTAACTCGACCCTCTCCGAGATCATGGAGGCATTACTTCTCGAGACGGAAGGGATCTCACTCGCCCTTGAGGCCCTTCTCGTCGAACTGGCAAGGCTGGGCGGCGCCCCCGATGTCCGTCTTTTCGGGGCCTCCCGTTTTGCCAAGGTTCCAGAGTTTTCGAATGTTCAGGAGCTCGAGTCGGTCTTCGAGGCCTTTGAGCAGCAGGTGTCCCTCTTTGGGTTTTTCCGGAAGTTCTCCTCCCTCGCCGCTCCACGGCGGATCGTCGTCTCGATCGGCTCCGAGAACGAGCTTCCGGGCCTTGACTCCTGCGCCATGGTCTCAATTCCCCTCTCCCGCTACGGAGCCTGGTACGGAACGATCGGCGTTGTGGGCCCGGTTCGTATGGCATACGGCCAGGTCATTCCCCTGATGGCTCGTCTTTCGGAGCGCCTAAATCTCTGGCTCTCCGCCTTCGACGGCGAGGAATGACACGATGGTCAGGAAAAGGATTTTTTTCGAAAGGATGGCGCATGTCGGATGAACGGCCCGAGGAAGCACGCGACGGGGAAGAGACCCTGATCGAACCCGAACAGTCGGCACAGTCGGTATCGATGGCCGATTCCTCCGGGGAGAAAAGCCCGGAAGATGTCTGGAAAGACAAGTATCTGAGGCTTCTGGCCGATTTCGACAACCACCGGAAGCGAACCGTCCGAGACCTTGAGGACGGACGGCGTTTTGCGAACGAAGGACTTCTTCGCGCCATTCTTCCCGTTCTCGACAACCTCGAACGGGCCTTGGCACATGCCGGAGACGGCGGGGATCTCGGCGCCTCCTGTATGGGGCTTCTCGAGGGCCTTCGCCTGACGTCGAAACAGTTTCTCGAAACGCTCGAGAAGAACGGCGTAAGCCGCGTGCCCTCGGAGGGGGAGCCCTTCGACCCCTCGGTTCACGAGGCCGTCGGATATGCCGAAAGCGCGAACCATCCCGAAGGGACGGTCGTCGAGGTCTACCAGCAGGGGTACAGGATCCACAACCGGCTGGTCCGTCCCGCCATGGTCACCGTCAGCCGGGGCGCGTAAGAAAAGAAATTCCAGGGATCTCAGCACAATAGGACGGCGCAGGGCTCTGCCTTGCGCCAGAGTGTCTTCCTCATACGAAAGGACAAGCTCCATGGGCAAGATTATCGGTATCGATCTCGGAACCACGAACTCCGTCGTGTGCATCATGGAGGGGGGGGAGCCCGTCGTCATCCCCAACCAGGAAGGCTCGCGCATCACGCCCTCGGTCGTCGCCTTCACCGACAAGGGCGAGGTTCTGGTGGGACAGGTGGCCAAGCGCCAGGCGATCACCAACCCCGAGAACACCATTTACTCCGTCAAGCGCCTCATCGGCCGCAAGTATAACGCCGACGAGGTCGTCCATGCCATGAAGCGCCTTCCCTACAAGGTCGTTTCCGGTCCCAACGGCGATGCCTACGTCGAGATCCGGGGCAAGCAGTACTCCCCCGCCGAGATCTCCGCCAAGATCCTGATCAAGCTCAAGCAGGCGGCGGAGGACTACCTCGGAGAGAAGGTTGCCGATGCGGTGATCACCGTTCCGGCCTACTTCAACGACGCCCAGCGCCAGGATACCAAGAACGCCGGTGCCATCGCGGGACTCAACGTCCTCCGGATCATCAACGAGCCGACGGCCGCCTCCCTGGCCTACGGCCTCGACAGCAAGAAGGAAGAAAAGATTGCGGTCTACGACCTGGGCGGCGGAACCTTCGACATCTCGATCCTCGAGATCGGGGAAGGGGTCTTCGAGGTCAAGTCGACCAACGGCGACACCTACCTCGGCGGAGACGACTTCGACACCGCCATCATCGACTTCATTGCCGCCTCCTATCTCCAGGAGGCCGGCATCGACTTAAAGAAGGACAAGATGGCCCTCCAGCGTCTCAAGGAGGCGGCCGAAAAGGCGAAGATCGAGCTCTCCACCGTCATGGAGACGGAGGTCAACCTCCCCTTCATCACCGCCGATGCCTCGGGGCCCAAGCATCTCGTCATGAAGATCTCCCGCTCCCGTCTCGAACAGCTCACCGACGCCTTGGTGACGAACTCCCTCGAGCCGGTGAAGAAAGCCCTGACCGACGCCGCCATCGAGGCCTCAAGGATCGACGAGGTCGTTCTGGTCGGCGGACAGACCCGCATGCCCAAGGTCCAGGAGTCGGTCCGGAAGTTCTTCGGCAAGGAGCCCCACAAGGGCGTGAACCCCGACGAGGTGGTGGCCATTGGCGCCGCCATCCAGGGGGCTGTCCTGACCGGCGACGTGAAGGATGTCCTCCTTCTCGACGTCACGCCGCTCTCTTTGGGTCTTGAAACCCTGGGCGGGGTCTTCACCAAGCTCATCGAGCGCAACACCACAATCCCGGCCAAGCGAAGCCAGGTCTTTACGACCGCCGCCGACAACCAGGCCTCGGTTACGATCAAGGTCTTCCAGGGCGAGCGCGAAATGGCCGCCGACAACAAGCTCTTAGGCGAGTTCGACCTGACCGGGATCACCCCCGCGCCGCGCGGCGTGCCCCAGGTCGAGGTGACCTTCGACATCGACTCAAACGGAATCGTTCATGTGGGAGCCAAGGACAAGGGAACCGGCAAGGAGCAGTCGATCCGTATCACGGCCCAGGGGGGGCTTTCCAAGGAGGAGGTCGACCGTCTGATCCGGGAGGCCGAAGCCCACGCCGCCGAAGACCACAAGCGCCGGGAGAGGATCGAGGCGAGAAATACCCTCGAGAACACGATCTATGCCATGGAAAAGAGCCTCGGAGAGGTCTCCGAAAAGATCTCCGACGTGGAGAGGGGGCAGTTCCGGGAGGCCATCGAGGCGGCCAAGGGCAAGCTCACCTCCGAAAGCACGGAGGAGCTCAAGGCGGCCCTTACGGCCCTCGAAGCGGAGTCCCACAAGCTGGCCGACATTGTCTACAAGAGCTCCCAGGCCCAGGCCGGTCAGGCCGGACCCGGGGGCACCGCCGAGGGGGCGGGAGCGGCCGGACCGGCGGGAGAGACCGTCGTCGATGCGGAATACGAGGACGTCAAGAAAAATCCGTCCTGAGACTCTGTCGGACGGTTGTGGCATCGGGAGGGGCGGAGCTCCTCCTTTTGCCGTTTTTTAGCCACGCGTTAGCCACGGGAAGGATCCTCCGTTGTCATCCAAGGACTTTTACAGCATCCTCGGGGTAAGTCGTTCCGCCTCGGCCGATGAAATCAAGAAGGCCTACCGGAAACTCGCCATGCAGTACCATCCCGACCGAAACCCGGGGGACAAGGCGGCCGAAGCCCAGTTCAAATCGATCAACGAGGCCTACGAGGTCCTGGGGGATCCGAAAAAACGCCAGGTCTACGATACGGTCGGGCCCCAGGGATTTTCCGAAGGGTTTGAAGGAGGGTTTTCTTCGGGCTTTCCGGGAGGCTTCGGGCGGGGAGGGGGGAACTTCGGAGATGCCTTTTCCGAGGTGATGAACGAGTTCTTCGGGATGGGGGGCGGCCCCTCCTCCGGCGGACGCGCCCAAGGCGAGCACATCCTCCGCCAGGTCGATCTCTCCTTCGAGGATGCGGCACTGGGAAAGGAGATCTCGATCAAGCTCGCGCGGTGGGAGGGCTGTTCCCCCTGTTCCGGTAACGGCTCGAAGAACGGGAAGTCCGTGACCGTCTGCTCGAACTGCAAGGGTACAGGTCTTATCCGCGTCCAGCAGGGATTTTTTGTTATCCAGAAAACATGCGGAGCCTGCGGGGGAGAGGGACGGATCATCTCCGAGGTCTGTCCCGCCTGCTCCGGCAAGGGGCGTATCTCCGTCGACCGGACCATTACCCGCTCGATCCCGGCGGGGGTCACGACCGGGATGCGGGTCCGGATCCCGGGGGAGGGCCATGCCGGCCTGCAGGGCGGACCTCCCGGAGACCTCTATCTCGACGTTTCGGTGAAGCCCCACCCCGTCTTCATTCGGGATGGAGACGACCTTGTCGTCGAGCGGAACCTGACCCTGATCCAGGCGATCTTCGGGACGACCCTCGAGATCCCGACCCTGGGGGCGGGTTATCCTCTCAAGCTCGATCCGGGAACCCAGCCAGGAACGGTGAGGCGTGTTCGTGGCAAGGGAATCGCCAATCCCGCAACCAAGGGGCTGGGCGATCTCGTCATCCGTCTCAATGTGGAGATCCCCACGCGGCTGACCCGCGAGCAGAAGGAGGCCCTCGAACGCTATGGGGAGCTTTCCGGAGAGGCTCCTCACGCCGGATCCGCCCAGGACGGAGGGCTCTTTTCGAAGGTCAAGTCGATCTTTGACTAAAAAGCGCCGGGAAGCGGCAGAAGAGGGGCGCTCCTGCGGCCCTGTCCTCTTCTGGCTCGGTCCCTCCGACCGTCTCGAAGAGGCGGCGGAAGGGCTTCTTCTCCACCCCGGGGGGGATCTCTCCCTCCATCTTTTCAGAAGCCTTCGCGCCCGGGAGGGGGATCGCTTCGTCTTTGTCGACCCCGACGCCTCCGGAGAGCGATTTTCGGGGCGGGGCGATCTCCATCCTGTCGGCCCGCCCCGCAAGCT
>DAHXNG010000147.1 GCA_027366615.1 Nitrospirota bacterium
TTGTCGATCGAGAGGCCGGCAAGAGCGGACAGAAGGTGCTCGACGGTCTGGACCGTGGCCTGACCGTCGAAGAGAACGGTCGAGAGCGTCGAGCGCTCCCGGCTGACGAATCGGACATGAGCCGGGATATAAACGGAGCCAAGATCGGAACGGTGGAAGACGATCCCGTGATTTTCAGGAGCCGGACGAAGGACAAGGGCAACCTCCCGTCCCGAGTGAAGCCCCACACCCCGAATCTCGACCGGACGAACCAGCGTTCTCTGCAGTCTCACGACTCCCTCCCTATCCTTAGATCCGATTGTGTATTTTTGCACACCTCCAAGCTATTGCAATTTTCTTGCCATTTACTTTATTTTTATCAATTCATTGACTGACAAATATTTAACGAATAGTCTCCGGGGGACAAATCCCGGCAAGCGGCACAGATGTGTCGCACTTTCCCGGAGAAGTGTTGCATTTCTGCCACGTCCCGGGGCATCCGGCCGGACTGCCTCAGGGGTAGGAGGAGGGAGGCTTCGTGAACATGGTGACGATGGGAAGAACTCCCACCATGGTCAAAAAGAGAATGAGGATGGTGATCAATGTGACGAAGAGCCAGGTGGGAACCTTAAAGTCCTCCTTCTCCTGCCACTGCTTGCGAAGGATAAAGAAGGAAAAGGCCATGAAAAACAGCAATGCCACACCGGCCGCCCCCTTCATGAGGGGATCCTTGACGGTGTAGAGGACCCACGCGATCACAATCAGGACCAGCGTTGGCATGACGATCTTGAGAAAGAGCCTTTTTTCGAGAGACTTTGCCACCTTCTTGCTCCTTTGACGGCCGGTCGCGGCGACTACCCGAGGGAGCGGCGCAGGATCGCCGCATTGAGAAGATACTCCGAAAAGTCCTTCTCTTCCTGCATGAGGAAGTAGATGCTCGAGACGAAGTTCCGGTGGAGGTAGTGCTCGATCGTCACAGGTCCCAGGCTGATCTTGAAAAAGTCCTCGATGAGTTCGATGTCTTCCTTCACGCTCCTCCACGCCTGATCCTCGGAGGCGAGAAAGTCGAGATTTTCCTTGTTGAGAAAATGGCCGGCCTCCTGCATGTCGTCCTTGAGACGCCGATAGAAGAGCAGGAGATGGTCGCCCAGACCCTCCCGGATCGCCTGGGCAATGCCGCGCCCGGTCCCGATGAGTTCGGGAGGGATCCCCAGCGAGTAGAGGGAGGCCGTGAAGCCGATGGCACGGGGAAGCTGCTTCTGGCCGATCCCCCGGGAGTACCCGAAGAGGCCGATGTGAAGCTTTCTCTCCCGGCGGGGGGGAATGCGCGACGAGATCCGGTTGACCACGTCGGCCACCTCCTCGATCGTCTTGCGATAGTGGTCGGAAAAGATGATGACGAGCCTCTCTCCGGCAGTCACCTCTTCAGGGGTGTAGGCAAGAGGAATGGTTCCCGGGAGAGACCGGTTGAGGAGGGTAATCGCCTCCCGGACATCCTCTTGGGGATAGTCGTACCGGAAGGCCGACTGGACGGTCACCGTCCGGACCCCCGGATACTCCTCGATGAAGTGGGGAACGTTCCACGGAGAAAGGCCCCCGCGAAAGGGAAGCGACCCCACGCCCATGATCGGGAAGACCGGGATGCCGGTCTCCTCCTCGAACATGTAGTATTCGGAAAGGGCGACCTTGGCGGCGATGGTGGCTGGAACGATCCCGGCATTTAAAGCCGGATCGGAGCGGGCGATGAAGGGGCGAAGATAGAGGGGCTTCGTCCCGTACTCCTCTCCGTGGAGATCAACATAGTCGTGGAGGATCTTTCGCGAGAGGGTCAGCTCGGAGACCCCTTCGACAAGAGGAATGACCTGCAGGTAGGAGGAGTCCTTGACCGTTCCCTCCTCGTCGAAGACCTGGTTCTTGAGCTTTGCGATCTTGCGGAAGGTCTGCTGGAGGTAGAGCATCTTCTGACCTTCGTCGGTCATGGGAAGGATCACTTCGAAGACCGGGGGAGTCTTGAGGGCCAGGTCCCGGGCCAGGTCTTCGAAGGTCAGGATCCCGATGTAGGCCCGGGCAATCCTGTACTCCTTTTCATACCAGATGTTCGGAAGACGGAAGGTGAGGAAGACATCCTTGCCGATCTGGTTCTCCTTGAAGTAGTCGTAGTAGGTCGAGAACAGCTTTTCGACCACCCCCTCGTCGACGTACTTCCCCTCCCAGTCCCACATGTATTCCTGGCATCCGATGTCGATGTAGCTCCGGTAACACTCCTCGATCTCGTCGAGGGTGCTGATGAAGGGATCCTGGTTGGCCTTCCAGTAGGGAGGAGCCGCGTTGTCGGGATGCTGGGTCGCCATCGTCGTCGGGATCTTCCTGTCCAGCGGCTTTTTCTGAAGTTCCTTGCGGTTAAAAAAATAGGCCAAGAGCGCTCCTCGAAGGATTGAAGTGTGTCGGCTGAGACCCTAGCGCAGGATCAGGAGCCCGAAGATGTTCTGGAGGACGGCCGCCCAGAGAAGGACAAAGATCCCGAGAACGACGTTGAGGTTCCGGAGAAGGCCCAGCGTGTGGCGGAGGCGGGTCTTTTTCTCTTCAAGCCGGCCGGTCTGGTCGGTGTCCGTCGCCACGGCGATCTGCTGGCGGGTGGTATGGCGGATCTCTCCCGACATCCTGGCGATGACGATCCCCAGGAGGGCGATCCCCCCGACGAAGCTGAGCTTCAGGAGCCAGAAGGTCTCGTAGGAGTTCTTGTAGGGGAAAACCATGTTCTCAAGGGAGACGAGGCGGTCGAAGATCACGAAGGCCCCCGTGATGATGAGAAGGGAGAGGCTGACCCAGAAAACCGGAAGATAGAAATCGGTGGCTTTCTTGGCAAGCTTTCCCCGGATTGACGGGTCGACCCACGACAGGAGCGGACTCACCACAAAGAGCTGGAGCACCATCCCGCCGACCAGGGCCGCCGCCCCCACCAGATGCAGCCATCGAATAAACGTGATCGTGACAAACATGAATCCTCCCTCAGAGAAAAATCAGACTTTTTCCATTATCATACAAGAGGGCGTCCGGTGGATAGTCCTTATCCTCTTCGGAAGAGAGATCCGCCCTTCTTCCCGAAGTCAGGTGCCACACCCGTTTTCCATTGACCGATCACACTGGAGGTTTTTCGTGCCAACACGCCCCGGAATGCCAGACAATAATGCCTCCCCCCAGAGTCGGCCGAAAGAGGGCCCGATTCTCTCCCCAAAGATTCGCGAGGCCGCCCGGAAGGCCGCCTCCGATGCCGGAGAGATTCTCCGAGAGGGTCTGACGCGAAAGATCGAGGTCGGGTTCAAAGGCCGCATCAATCTCGTGACCGAGATCGACATCGCCTCGGAAAAGGCGATCATCGGGATCCTCTCCGCCGCCTTCCCCGAACACGGATTTCTTGCCGAGGAGAGCGGGACCCGCCCCGGAGCCTCCTCCCCTTCGGAGCCCTCCCCCCGGGGAGGACGATGGATCATCGACCCCCTCGACGGGACGACGAATTACGCCCATCGCTACCCCGCCTTCTGCATCTCCATCGCCTACGAGGAGCAGGGGACCGTTCTCTACGGCCTCGTCTCCGATCCCCTCCGGAGAATGGACTTCGAGGCGGCAAGGGGCGAAGGGGCCACGCTAAACGGCACCCCCATCGCCGTCTCCCGGGAATCCGACCCCGAGAGGTCCCTCCTCTGTACCGGATTTTCCTATCGGCAGGCAGACGGGCCACAAATCCGGAACCTCGATCACTTCGAACACTTCTCCCGGGCGGTTCAGGGTATCCGGAGGTCTGGCTCGGCGGCTCTCGATCTCTGCCATCTCGCCATGGGAGTTCTCGACGGCTTCTGGGAGATGGACCTCGCCCCCTGGGATACGGCGGCCGGCACCCTGATAGTCCGAGAGGCGGGCGGGACCGTGACCGACGGAGACGGAGCGCCATTCGCTCTCGACTCCCCGATCGTGGTGGCAAGCAACGGGCCTCTCCACAGGTGGATGGTGGAGACTATCGCCGGGGCTCGAGAGGGTCGGCAACGAAGACCAGAACCAGAATAATCGCGGCAACGGCACCCCAAATCCGGCGCGATGCGGGCAGGCTCTCCTCCGGCTCCCCCGCTCCTTCCGGATTGGGGTGCCGCGCCCCTAGAAGAAGGAGCAACCCCCCGAAGATCCACCACCCCTTCCAGCCAACGAAGCCCAGGACCCCCATCGCGACAATAAGGGCCAGAGAGACATAGCGCGACCTCCTCCCGAAGAGGGCATAGGAAATGTGGCCTCCGTCGAGCTGGCCCACGGGAAGGAGGTTGAGGGCCGTGACGAGGAGGCCTACCCACCCGGCAAATCCGATGGGCGACAGGAGAAGGGTCTGTCCCGGCCCCGTTTCCGCCCCGAAGATCGCTTCGATCCCCTTGAAAAGAAGCGATTCCCCCAGAACCAATCCCTGTCCCCCTCCCGCGCTCTCCCCCACGACATGGGAGATCCGGATCCCGGCAGACAGGGCCATAATTGACGGAACAAGGCCCGCAACAGGTCCCGCCAGGGCGATATCGAAGAGGGCGACGCGCGACACCGGAAGACGGGGAAGGCGGATCACCGCACCGAAGGTCCCGACGAGGGTGGGGGCGGGAAGAAACCAGGGAAGCGGGGCGGAGACTCCATAGCGGCGGGCCATGAAAAAATGCCCGGCCTCATGGGCCGAAAGGATAAGAAGGAGTGTCAGGGAGTAGGGAAGTCCCTTAAGATACCCCGAAAAGGATGCAAGGGGGTCGGCCCCGGCGAGAAGGGCCCCCGCAAAGGTCGTGGAGAGAGCGGTCAGGAGAAAGAGTACCGCGGACAAGATCTTCCCCCGGCGGGACAAAGCGTTCTCCGCCATCGGTCAGGGAATCTTCGGACTTTTTTTCTTGAGCTTGCGCCGGGGGCGGATCATGAAGACATAGTAGATGACGAAGAAGCCGCCCGCCAGATAGGCTCCGCCTCCCACGGTCCCGAAGTCGAAGGTTCCTCGCTTGTGGTCGGGGGAGAAAAAGGTATTGATATGCTGTCCGGTCCGGTTCCCCAGGATCGGAAGAGAGAGGATGATGGCTGTCGCATAGACGATTACGATGAGAATGACCATCCACCAGGGGATTGGCCCCTGGCTTCGCTCGATCTCCCGCGCCACCTCGTTTTGCTGTATCTCCCGCGGATCTTCGCGCATCTTGTCCTCCTCCCTATCATCCTAAGGCCCCCCATGACAATTTTCAAGCCGCCGTTTTCGGACTTCCCGATCCTCCCTCCCGGCACCGCTGGTGATATGATATAATGAACGAAGATGGGAAATAATTTCGAACATGCAAACTCTGAACGGACGCAAGGTCGCCGGGAGACTCTCCCGGGCCAGGAAATGACAACGAACCCGTGATCCCTCCCCTCACAACCCCTCTTCTCGAGAGTCTCTGGATTCTGGCCGCCTGGGCGACGACAGGTCTTGCCGGCTCATGGCTTGTCCTCCGGATTCCTGCCCTCTCAAGATTTCTCTACGGCCTTCTCGCCCTGGAGAGCCTTTTCATGGCGCACTCCGGTTTTCGGGGACTTGCCGAAAGATCGGACACCCGGCTCGTCCTGGCCGGCGGAATTCCCGGCCTTCCCTTCCACTTCCGCCAGGATCCCCTTTCGAGCTTTTTCCTTCTTCTCCTGGGCGCGGCCTCCGTCGGAACCCTGATCTACACCGGGGGGTTCATGAAGAATGAGCCTCCCCGAACAAATGCGCTTTTCTTCCTCAGAACGGCACTCTTTCTCTCCTCCATGGGAGGGGTCTTTCTCGCCGACGACGCCTACATCTTCATGCTCTCCTGGGAGCTGATGGCCCTCGTCTCCTTTTTCATGATCCTCACGGAACGCAAAAGGGAGGATGTCCGCCGGGCCGGATACCTCTATCTTCTCATGGCCCACGGGGGAAGCCTTCTGATCCTCTTCGCCTTCGCCCTCCTGGCCTCTCACGGAAGCCTTTCCGGGCCCCACTCCCTTGAGGACTTCTCCTTTTTCAGCATGTCGAAGACTCTCCTCTCTCCCCCCCTCGCCCTTCTTGTCTTTCTTCTTGCCGTCTTGGGGTTCGGCGCCAAGGCAGGAATCCTGCCCCTTCACGTCTGGCTCCCCCTGGCCCACCCGGCGGCCCCGGCTCCCGCCTCTGCGCTTTTGAGCGGCATCATGCTGAAGACAGCCGTCTACGGACTTCTCAGGATCCTCTTCGGCCTTGAAGGGCTTCCACAGCTGCACGCCTCCTTCGGCATCGGACTCCTTCTCGCCGGAGGGGTTATGGCCCTGTTCGGAATTCTTTACGCCCTTCTCCAGTCGAACCCCAAATCTCTCTTGGCCTACTCCTCCATCGAAAATATCGGAATTATCCTTCTGGGGATCGGTCTTTCGATCCTTTATCTGAAGACCGGCCATCCCGCGGCAGGGGCGGTGGCCCTTTCGGGCGCCCTCTACCACGCCATGAACCACGCCTTCTTCAAGAGCCTTCTCTTCCTCGGGGCGGGAACAATGGTCCATGCCACGGGAGAGACGGACTTAAACCGCATGGGAGGGCTCCTCCACAAGATGCCCCTCTCCGGGCTTTTCGTTCTGGTGGGCGTCTTCTCCATCTCGGGGCTTCCCCCCACGAACGGCTTCGTGTCGGAATGGCTCCTTCTGCAGGCGACCCTGCAGGCCCCGAGCCTCTCGGGAACGATCCTCCGGAGCGCCGTCCTTTTTGGGGCCGCACTTCTTGTCCTCTCCTCGGCCCTGGCCGCCATGGGATTTTTAAAGTTTTTCGGGATCGGATACCTGGGACAGCCTCGCTCCGAGGGGGCCCGGGACGCCCACGAGTGCTCCCTCCCCGAACGGATCGGGATGGGCTGGCTGACCCTCGGAACACTCTTTCTCGGCTTCTTTCCCGCCTTTGTCCTCTCCGGGATCCGCGGGGCAGTCTTCTCCCTCTCGGGGGCCGACCTACCGTCTTTTTCCCACGAGTTCGGATGGACCTGGCTTCTTCCCTTTCCTCCCCATGGACCCTCGACGTCCCCGATTTTTCTCGCAGGACTTCTTCTCCTTCTCGCCCTTCCCGTTTTCTGGCTTGCCCGGCTCCCGGGGCGGGGGAGACGGCGGAGTGCCCCCGCATGGGGCTGCGGCTACCCCGGGCCCACCGAGAGGTCCCAGGCTTCGGCTGAATCCTTCGCCCAGCCGATCCGCCATTTTTTCCCCGTCTTCTTCTCCATGAAGCGCCACATCCCGACCCCGGACGATCCCGACCCTGTCTTCTCGCTGGCCGTCGAGGATCCCCACTGGCCCCTTCTCTACCGCCCTCTTTTCCGGCTTTTTTCCTTGGTTGCGGAGTCGGCTGAAAAGGTCAGGACCGGGCGTATTTCGGTCTATCTGGTCTACAGCTTCGCGACCCTTCTCTTCCTTCTCTCGGTGCTCCGGTGGCGATAACCTCCCCCTCCCCCGCCATGGTCGCCGTCGAAGCCTTCCAGCTTCTTTTTGTCCTTCTCTTCGCCCCTCTCCTGTACGGATGGATCGGCATCGTCCGGGCTTTTCTCTCAAACCGCACCCCCGCCGGCCTTCTCCAGCCCTGGAGAAATCTTTTGAGACTTTTCAGGAAGGAGACGGTCCTGCCCGAGGGGCATTCGATCCTTTTCATCCTGGTCCCCCCCGTCTTTTTCTCCGTGATTGCCGGAGCCTCTCTTCTTGTGCCCTTTCTTTTGGTCTCCCCTCCCCTGGCCCCCGTCGCCGATGCGGTCACGCTGGTCGGACTTTTTTCTCTTGCCCGTATGACGATGGCCCTCGGCGCCATGGATGTCGGCACCCCCTTCGGAGACATGGGGGCCCGGCGGGAAATGATGGTGGCCTTTTTGACGGAGCCGGCAACGCTCATGATCCTCTTCACCGTCTCGCTCTGGTCGGGGTCGACCTCCGTTCCCTCCATCATCCGCTCCCTGACCGATGGCCACGACCCCTTCCATCCGAGCCTTCTGATCGCGGCTCTGGCCTTCATTCTAGTCTTTCTGGGAGAGAACGCCCGCCTTCCCATCGACAATCCCGCCACGCACCTTGAACTGACAATGATCCACGAGGCCATGCTCCTCGAATATTCGGGCCCTCTCCTGGCCCTCATGGAGTGGGGGTCGATGCAGAAGCTCCTTCTCTACCTCCTCATCGGGATCGACTTCTTCGCCCCTTCGGGAATGCCGGAAGACCCGACCCTTCTTTCCGTTTTGGCCGGATCGGGGATTCTTGCCGGAAAGCTCCTTCTTTTGGGATCGGGGATTGCCCTGATCGAGTCCCTTTTTGCCAAGCTTCGCATCTTCAGGGTTCCGGAGTTCACGGCGCTGGCCTATCTTCTGTCCACGCTCGGATTTCTCCTCCACTTCGTTCTCGAGGTCTAGCATGGCCCCCCACACGCATATCCTTTTGAACAGACTCGTCGGCTTTCTTGGGAGCGCCCTCCTCCTCTCCTCCTTCGCCATGCTGTCGATGCGGAGGATGTCCTCGCTCGTCCGGATCTTCGCCCTTCAGGGCCTCCTTCTGACCCTCGGCACCCTCTCCGTCGCGATTGTCGCAGGAGAGCCCCACCTGCTCTTTTCCGCCCTCTTCACCTTTATCTTCAAGGTCCTTGTCCTGCCGATCATCCTCTTCCGCCTTCTTGAACGTCTTCGAATCCGCGGAGAGGTCGAGGTTCTTCTCAATGTTCCGACGACCATGGTCGTCGGACTTTTCGTGGTGGTTTTTTCCTTTGCCCTCGCCTCCCCCATCTCCGAGCTCGCCAGCACCGTTTCCCGCGGACTCATCGGGGTCGGCCTCGCCGCCCTTCTGCTCTCCTTTCTTATGATGATCACCCGCAAGAAGGCGATCACCCAGGTCCTGGGATTTCTCGGCATGGAAAACGCCCTTTTCTTCTCGGCGATCAACGCCACCTATGGCATGCCCATGGTGGTGGAGTTAGGTGTCGCCTTCGATGTTCTCGTCGGAACCTTCGTCTTCGGGATCTTCTTTTTCCAGATCCGGGAGACCTTCGAGAGCTTCGACCTAAAACACATGGACAACACCCAGACGGAGTGAGCGTGGCCCTCGTATTCCTGATCCTTTCCCCTCTGGCGGGAGCCCTCGTCCTGGCCTTTTTCGGACATAAGAAAGTAGCCCCCGTCCTCAATATTCTCTTCTCCCTCCTTACCTTCGCCCTCTCTATTCTTCTGGCCGGCGAGGTCTATCGAAGCGGCCCCCGGCTCGCACTCGACGAACAGATTTTTGCCGACGGACTCTCCTCCCTCTTTCTCGTCATCACCGGAGGCGTCGCCGCCACGACCTCCTTCTTCTCGTTTCGCTACATGGCCATCGAGTCCGCGCACGGCCATCTTTCCCCGGAGAGGTATCGCCTCTACCTGGCCCTTTACCAGGTTTTTGTCCTGACGATGATCGTCGTCCTGGCCAGCAACAACCTCGGCCTTCTCTGGGTTTCCCTCGAGGGGGCGACGCTCGCGACCGTCCTTCTCGTGGGGTGGTCCCGTACCCCTTCGGCCATCAAGGCGTCCTGGAAGTACTTTATCCTCTGCGGCGTCGGCATCGCACAGGCGCTCTTCGGAACCATCCTTCTCTACTTCGCCTCCGAAAAAACTCTCGGCCCGGGGGGAACGGCCCTTCTCTGGACCCATCTTGCGATGGTCAAGTCCCAGCTCGAACCCACCGTGGTCGGGCTGGCCTTTGTCTTCTTCGTCGTCGGCTACGGGACGAAGGTCGGGCTGGTTCCCCTTCACAACTGGCTCCCGGACGCCCATGCCGAAGGGCCCACCCCCATCTCCGCAGTCCTCTCCGGCCTTCTTCTGAATGTCGCCCTCTACGCCATCCTCCGGGTCAAGGTGTTGGCCGACGGGGCTCTTCATAGCGCCATGCCCTCCCGGCTTCTCATCGGATTCGGCCTGGTCTCCATCCTTCTGGCCTCGATCTCGATGTGGAAACGCCAGGACATCAAACGGCTCTTCGCCTACTCCTCCATCGAACACATGGGGATTTCGACTTTGGCATTCGGAATCGGAGGCCCCCTCGCCACCTTCGCCGGACTTCTCCATATGACCGCCCACAGCCTCGTGAAATCGGCGATCTTTTTCGTGGTGGGCCATATTGTCCAGACCTCCGGATCGCAGAAGATCCTTTCGATCCGGGAGGTCGCCGCCCGAACTCCAGGACTTTCGCGGGCGCTTCTGGCAGGCGGGTTCGCAATCACCGGCCTGCCCCCCTTCGCCCTTTTCGCCAGCGAGTTCCTGATTGTCTCCGAGGCGGCGAAGCGGGCCCCCTACACCGTCCCCTTTCTCCTTCTGGCCCTCTTTGTCACCTTCGGCATCGTCCTTTTCCGGATCCTCGAGATGAACGGGGGAGGACCGCCTCTTGAGACACCCGTGCCCCCGACACCCCCGCTGACCTTTTTCCCGGTCTGGATCCATCTGGGAATTGCCCTCGTCCTGGGACTCTTCTTTCCCACCCTCCTCACATCTGTCTACCAAAACGCCCTTCTCTCCCTCGGTGCGGTCCATGGAGGGTGAAGTGACCGATCTGCCATTTGATGAGGGGGGTCTCTGCCTCATCCCCTCGGAGGAGGGGATTCCCCGGGCGCTCCTTCCCCTCGACCTTCCGGAGAACTACCTCAGGGAGGCCCGTTTCCTGAAGAATTCCGGGGCTCTTCTCAAAGGGATCTGGGGCGCCACTTCAGAGAGGCCCTCTGTTTATGCCGCCTTCCTCCTGAAGGAGGGGCTCGTTGTCCTCTCCCTTTTCCTCTCTCCCGACACGCTCTCCTTCCCGTCCCTCTCGGGACTCTTTCCTGCGGCCGGCCGTTTTGAACGGATGGTGCGGGATCTCTTCGGCTTTCTCCCAGTAGGGCTTTCCGATCTTCGTCCCCAGACGGACCACGGCCTCTGGACCCGGCCCCCCCTTTCAAATCCGAACATCCCTGTCGCTCATCTTCAGCCCTCATCTCCCCCGGGCGACTATCCCTTCGTCCGGGTCGCGGGAGAGGGGGTGCACGAGATTCCGGTGGGCCCTGTCCATGCCGGCATTATCGAAC
>DAHXNG010000004.1 GCA_027366615.1 Nitrospirota bacterium
CCGAAGGCGACCCGGGCGATGCGCTCGATCTCGGGTTCGGAGTAGCGCTCCGTGTTGATCCCCACCCGAACCCCCCCCTCGGTGACGATCCCCCGGGGAGAGCCGAAGTAGATCCCGCCGGTCAGCTCCCGGACCACGAGAAGGTCGAGCCCCCGGATCACCTCGGGCTTGAGGGTCGAGGCGTTGACGAGCTGGGGGAAGAGCTTGGCGGGACGCAGGTTGGCGAAGGCGCCGAGCCGCTCACGAATCCCCAGAAGAGCGCGCTCCGGCCGGTGCTCGTAGGGAAGGGTGTCGTAACGGGGCCCCCCCACCGCGGCCAGAAGAACGGCGGCGGAGTCGAGCGCCATCGAGACCGTCTCGGGGGGAAGGGGATGGCCGGTCCTGTCGTAGGCCACCCCGCCGATATCGGCCTCCCTGACCTCGAGGGAGAGGATTTGCCGGGAGACTATCTCTTTGAGAAGGGCGGCGACCGGAGCCATGACCTCGGGGCCGATCCCGTCGCCGGGGAGGAGCAGTATCTTGTGCGTCTTGCCGTGTGTCACGTCCGTTCCTTTCGATCGTAAAAAGTCATTGAGGGGTCAGGTTGACCGGAGAGTCGCGGAAAGGGCTACAGGGAGGCCTTCTGGACGAGGCCCGCCCGTTTGTCCCGTTCCTTCTTTCTCTCGAGACGGTTGAGGGCCTCGAGATAGGCCCGGGCCGCGGCCACGAGGATGTCGGTGTCGGCGCCGTGGCCGGCCGCCACCCGCCCCTCCTCTTCGAGGCGAACCGTCACCTCGCCCAGGGCGTCGCTCCCGCCGGTGATCCCCTTGACGGTAAAGGAGAGGAGTCGGGCACCCGAGCCGGTGATGTTCGAGAGGGTGCGGTAGATCGCGTCGACCGGACCTGTGCCCAGCCCGGCCATCTGGCGCTCCTCGCCGTCGATGGAGAGAACGAGGGTCGCGGTGGGGGGAACGAGGGTCCCGCCCGTCACCACGAGCCTCTCGAGGCGGTAGCGATCCTTTTCCTGGGTGGCCGAGCCTTCCGAGAGGAGGGTTTCGAGATCCTCCTCGTAGATCTCCTTCTTCTGGTCGGCGAGCCGCTTGAAGCGGGCGAAGGCCGAAGAGAGATCCTCCTCGGAGAGACGGTAGCCCAGCGTCTCGATGCGCGCGCGGAAGGCGTGGCGGCCCGAATGCTTCCCGAGGACAAGGCTCCCTTCGGAAAGACCCACCTGTTCGGGGAGCATGATCTCGTAGGTCCGCTTGTCCTTGAGGAGGCCGTCCTGGTGGATCCCCGACTCGTGGGCAAAGGCGTTGGCCCCCACGATCGCCTTGTTGGGCTGAACAAGCATGCCGGTAATGGTGGAGACGAGCCGGGAGGCCCGGACGAACTCCTCGGTGCGGATCCCTGTCTCGAGCCCGAAGAAGGCCTTCCGGACCCGGAGGGCCATTACGACCTCCTCCATGGCGGCGTTGCCCGCCCGCTCGCCGATCCCGTTGAGGGTACACTCGACCTGCCGGGCGCCCCCTTCGACGGCGGCAAGGGAGTTGGCCACGGCGAGCCCAAGATCGTTGTGGCAATGGGCCGAAAAGACCACGTCAAGCGCTCCGGGGACGGTGGTGCGGAGAAAGACCAGGAGCTCCCGGAACTCGGAGGGGAGGGCATAGCCTACCGTGTCGGGGATGTTGATCGTCCGCGCCCCGGCAGAAATGGCCACCCCTACCGCCCGGGCGAGGAAGTCCCGGTCGCTTCGAGTGGCGTCCTCCGCAGAAAACTCCACCTCTCCCGCAAGCTCCACCGCCTTTCGGACCGAACGGTCGATCGTCTCGAGGACCGCCTCGGGAGCCAGCTTGAGCTTCTTTTCCATGTGAAGGGCGGAGGTGGCGAGGAAGAGATGGATCCGGGGATTTTTGGCCTTTTCAAGGGCCCGGGCCGCGGTCTCGATATCCTCGGACCGGCACCGGGAGAGGGCGCAGATCGAGGATCCGCGGATCTCTTCGGAGATGGCGCACACGGCGGCGAAGTCGTCGGGGGAGGCGACCGGAAATCCCGCCTCGATGATGTCGACGCCCATCTTCTCGAGCTGACGTGCGATCTGGAGCTTTTCCTCCTTCTGCATGGAGGCCCCGGGACTCTGCTCTCCATCCCGGAGTGTGGTGTCGAAGATGCGAACCCTCTCCCCGTTTTCCCGTGTTCTGTCGCGATCTGCCATCGTCTTCTCCTTGGGTCTCTTGCTCGAGTCCTGCCTGAACCCCGGTTGGGGGCTAACGTCCCCGCGGAGACCCGGGCTTCCGAAAGCGCACGATCCGTCCCCGCCGCTTCACCGTCCCGCCCATCCAGCCCAGAAGGGGCTCTCCCGGATCTCCGACCGGGGCGCCGAACCCCGACCGGTAGAGAAGATACTCCACCGGCCCCAGGGCGGTGTAGAGAAGGATCCCCACAAAGAGGCTCGAGGTGGGGTAGAGGACAAAGGAAAGGGCCAGGATCATCACGGTGACGAAGGTGGTGAGGGGCCGCCGCATCAGCCGGGCCTCCTTGAAACTCCGGTAGCGGAGGGGGCTCACCATGAGGATCGCGACCAGATAGGTCGCAAGGAGAAAAAAGCCCGGAGGAAAGGAGAAGGCGTGCGAGAGGGGACCGGTCCTGGCAAGCTCCGCCGAGACGATCACCAGCGCCCCCGCGGGGATGGGAAGACCCAGGAAGTATTTCGAGGAGATCTTCGAGGTCATCACGTTGAAACGCGCCAGGCGGAGGGCCCCGCAGGCCAGAAAGAGAAAGGCCGCGGCCATGCCGAGACGGTGGTAGGCGAAGAGGTCGGAGTTGTAGACCAGAAGCGCGGGAGCGGCCCCGAAGGAGACGAGGTCGGCCAGGCTGTCGAACTCGACGCCGAAGGCCGAGGTCGCCCGGGCAAGCCGCGCAACCTTCCCGTCAAGGTTGTCGAAGACGGCGGCGATCAGGATCGCGAAGGCGGCATCGCGGTACCGGTGGTCGAAGCCGGCCAAAATCGAGTAGAAGCCGAAGAAAAGGTTCCCGGCGGTGAAGAGGTTCGGAAGAATGTAGATCCCCCGGCCCCGGTGCCGCACCGCAGGAATCTCGTCGACGTGTTCATCGTGAGGGCTAGGGTAATGTTCCAAGGACCGTCTCTCCTCCCTTGACCATCTCGCCTTGGCGGATGGACAGCGTCGTTCCGACCGGAAGGTCGAGGTCGACGCGCGAGCCGAAGCGGATTAGGCCGAAGATGGTGCCGGCCGAAAGGGTGTCCCCCGGCTCGGCATAGCACAGGATCCGGCGGGCCACAAGGCCGGCCACCTGGACCATGGTGAGGCTCTCCCCCTTCTCGGTGCGCATCTCCACCCGGTTGCGCTCGTTCTGCTCCGAGGCCTTGTCGAAGGAGGCGTTCATGAAGGCCCCGGGAAAGTAGGTGACCCCGGTCACCGTCCCGTCGACGGGGATCCGGTTTAGGTGAACATTGAAGACGTTCATGAAGATCGAGACCTTGACCCGTCCCGAGGGGGCGGTCTCCGCCACGACGATCTTGCCGTCGGCCGGGGAGACGATCCTCCCGGGGGGAAGGGAGGGAACCGTTCGGGGAGGATTGCGGAAAAAGTTCACCACGAAGGCCACAAGAGCCAGACCGGCAACGCCCAGAAGATCCGAGACGACGAAGAGAGCGGCAGTAAGGGCTCCCGCGATCAGGATGAAGGGCACGCCCTCCCGGGCGACGGGCGTCCTGAAATGGCCGGGTCCAACCTTCATGGCCTCCCCCCTTCACCGGGGGAGGAGCGGGCGACCTTCAATTCTTCGTCTGATCCACGATACGGGACTTCTTGAGCCAGGGCATCATCGAGCGGATCTCCTCTCCGACCTTCTCGATGGGATGCTCGCGGCCCTGGCGTTCGAGCGCCTGGAAGACGGGCTTGCCGGCCTTGTTCTCGAGGACGAACTCGCGGGCAAAGACCCCGGTCTGGATCTCGTTTAGGATCTTCTTCATCTCGGCCCGGACGGCATCGCCGACAATGCGCCGGCCCCGGGTGAGGTCACCGTAGCGGGCGGTGGTGCTGATGGAGTAGCGCATGTTCGAGATCCCCCCCTCGTAGATGAGGTCCACGATAAGCTTTACCTCGTGGAGGCACTCGAAGTAGGCCATCTCGGGGGCATACCCCGCCTCGACGAGGGTATCGAAGCCGGCAGTGATGAGCGCCGACAGGCCCCCACACAGGACAGCCTGCTCCCCGAAGAGGTCGGTTTCGGTCTCCTCGCGGAAGTTCGTCTCAAAGATCCCTGCCCGGCCGCCGCCGATGGCACCGGCGTAAGAAAGGGCGATCTCCTTGGCATTCCCGGTCGCGTTCTGGTGAATGGCGACGAGGCAGGGAACCCCCGAGCCCTTCTGGTACTCGGAGCGGACAAGGTGGCCCGGCCCCTTCGGGGCGACGAGAAGGACATCGACGTCGGCGGGGGGATGGATCTGGCCAAAATGGATGTTGAAGCCGTGGCCGAAGGCCAGGGTCATCCCGGGGCGGAGATGGGGAGCGATCTCGTTTTGGTAGACCTCCGCCTGCTTCTCGTCGGGAAGGAGAATCATCACAAAGTCGGCCTTTTTGACGGCGTCCGCGACGGAGACGGGGGTGAAGCCGAATCCCTGGGCCTTGCTCTTCGAGCTTCCCTGGCGGATGCCGATCGTCACGTCGACCCCGGACTCCTTGAGGTTCAGCGCATGGGCGTGGCCCTGGCTTCCGAAGCCGATGATCGCCACCTTTTTGGAGCGGATCCGGTCGAGGTTGAGGTCGGATTCATAGTAGATCGAAGATTTCAAGGGACGCTCCATCGATAGGGGTTTTGGGGGTCTGTCCGCCCGGAAGGGGCCGGACGGGAGAGTATGAATAAGGAATCAGGCGGTGATCTCGCTTTCGTGACGGGCAACTTTTGAAGACGGCTTGACCTCTTCGCGGGCGATGGCGATCGTCCCGGAGCGGACGAGCTCCTTGATGCCAAGGGGCCGGAGGAGGCCGATCATCGCCTCGATCTTCTCCTCCTCGCCGGTCACCATCAGGGTATAGGTGGACGGAGAGGTGTCGACGATGTGGGCCCGGAAAATCTCAGCGATCCGGAAGGCCTCCTGGCGGTCCTCCGGTCTTGTGGTCGTATTGACCTTAACCATGACCGTCTCCCGGCAGACGAAGGGGGTCAAGGAGAGGTCGACAACCTTGATCGTGTCGATGAGCTTGTTGAGCTGCTTCGTGATCTGCTCGACGACATGGTCGTCGCCGACGGTGACGATCGTCATCTGGGCAACGTCCGGATCCTGGCCCGCCCCGACGGAGAGGCTCTCGATATTGTACCCCCGGGCACTGAAAAGTCCGGCCACCCGGGAGAGGACTCCGAAGCGGTTTTCCACGAGGACCTGGATGTAGTGGCGTTTCTGGGAGAGAGCGTTCATGCGGTGATCACCGAATCCTTCTCCTTTCGGGAGGAACGGGACGGTTTCTCGGACGGACGGGCCGGGGCCTCGAAGATCATATCGATGTTCGACCCCCCGGCGGGAACCATGGGAAAGACGTTCTCCTCGGGATCCACCATGAACTCCATGAGGACGGGACCCTTGGTGGAGAGACCCTTGAGAAGGACCTCCTCCACCTCGTCGGTCCGGGTGGCCCGGAGTCCTGCCACGCCAAAGGCTTCGGCAAGCTTCACAAAGTCGGGGGACTGGCCCACGAAGGAAGAGGAGTAGCGCCCTCCGTAGAAGAACTCCTGCCACTGCCGGACCATGCCGAGGTACTTGTTGTTTAAGACCACGATCTTGACGGGGATCTCAAGGGAGGCAACGGTCGCCATCTCCTGGATGTTCATCATGAAGCTTCCCTCGCCGGTCACGGCAATCACGCGGCGCTTCGGAAAGGCCCGCTGGGCTCCGATAGCTGCGGGAAAGCCGTATCCCATCGTTCCGAGCCCGCCGGAGGTGAGCCAGGTCCGGGGCCGGAGAAACTTGAAAAACTGGGCGGTCCACATCTGGTGCTGGCCGACGTCGGTAGAGACAATGCAGTCGCCGCCGGTGAGGTCGAAGGCCTTCTCGATCACAAACTGGGGCTTGATCACCTCGCTGTCGTGGCGATAGGTCAGAGGTCGCTCCTCCTTCCAGCCATGGATCTGGTCATTCCACTCCCCGATATCGGAAAGGCCATCCTCGTCGCGGATCTTCCTGACGTCCTCAAGGAGGTCGGAGAGGATGAGACGGGCGTCTCCCACCACCGGCACGTCGACCCGGAAGTTCTTTCGTATCGAGGTCGGGTCGATGTCGATGTGGATCACCTTCGAATGAGGCGAGAACTCGGCGATCTTGCCGGTGACCCGGTCGTCGAAGCGGACGCCGACAGCGATCAGGAGGTCGCAGTGGTGGACGGCCATGTTGGCGGCGTAGGTTCCGTGCATCCCGAGCATGCCCATGAAGAGGGGGTCGTCCCCCGGAAAGGCGCCGAGGCCCATCAGAGTCAGCGTCACCGGGATCTTCGAAAGTGCGACAAGTTCCGCGAGCTCGGCGTGGGAGTCGGAGGCGATTACCCCTCCGCCGACGTAAAGGACGGGCTTCTTCGCCTTGGCGATGAGGCCGGCCGCCTTCCGGATCTGCCAACGGTTCCCGTGGACTGTCGGATTGTAGCCGCGCAGGGCCAGGGTCTCGGGATACTTAAACTCGGCGCGGTCGACGATCACATCCTTCGGGATGTCGACCAGGACAGGTCCGGGCCTTCCGGAACGGGCGATGTAGAAGGCCTCCTTCATGATCCTCGGAAGCTCGGAGATGTCCCGGACAAGATAGTTGTGCTTCGTGCAGGAGCGGCTGATCCCCACGATATCCGCCTCCTGGAAGGCGTCGTTGCCGATCATCTTGGTGGGAACCTGACCGGTGATGACGACGAGGGGGATCGAGTCCATATTGGCGTCGGCAAGTCCCGTGACGGTGTTGGTCGCTCCCGGCCCCGATGTCACGAGCACGACACCGACCTCGCCGGTGGTCCTGGCGTATCCCTCGGCGGCGTGGACCGCCCCCTGTTCGTGGCGTGTCAGTACGACGGAAAGGG
>DAHXNG010000022.1 GCA_027366615.1 Nitrospirota bacterium
ATGCTGTCGGGCCGACTGGCAAGGATCTCCATGACGGGATGGATCCCGCCGACAAGACCTCCAGACTCTGTCAGATCCTCCGAATCCGTGGGGAACCTCCCGGCTGGTCTTCCAGCACTATGCCGGCCGCCCGGAGCTCGTCCCGGAGGGCATCGGCCCGTTTGAAGTCTCGCGCCTTGCGGGCCTCTTCACGAGAGAGGACCAGCCGTTCGATCTCTTCTTGCGAGAGTGCGGCTCCCCCCCCTTTTTCGCTTTTGTCGCCCCCCACCCAGAGCGACGCCGGAGTCGTCAGGATCCCGAGCGTCCGCTCGGCCAGCCGAAAGAGGGCCCGAACCTCGCGGGGATCGACGGGGGGCTCCCCGGAGGTCGGGGAGGAGAGCCAGGGGTTGATGCGGCTCTTGGCCCCGTGCAAAACGGAGAGCGCCACCGGGGTATCGAGGTCGGAGGCCAGCGCCTCCATAAAGGCCTTAAGAAGTGAGCCTTCCTGGGGATCTGCCTCAATAGGAAGGCTCGCGAGGCGTTCGAGCAGAAGCGCGCGGCACTGGTGGAGGCCGTCGAGGGCATTCTTGGCGGCGGCAAGCCCCCCTTCCGTAAAGTCGACCGGCCCGCGGTAGTGTGTTCCCAGGAAGAAGTAGCGGAGCCATTCCCGGGTGACCGGCTCCGGGAAGGGGGAGTCCTCGAAGAAGGCGCGGATCCGGCGGGTGTTGCCAAGACTCTTCGACATCTTCGTCTGGCTCGTGGTCACAAAGCCGTTGTGCATCCAGGTCCGGGCGAAGGTCTTTCCCGTGGCCGCCTCGCTCTGGGCCCGCTCGTTCTCGTGGTGGGGGAAGAGCAGATCCATGCCGCCGCCGTGGAGATCGAGGGTGGGGCCCAGGTAGTGGAGGCTCATGGCGGAGCACTCGATATGCCATCCGGGACGTCCCGCCCCGAAGGGCGCCGGATAGGAGGGCTCTCCGGGCTTGGCCCCCTTCCAGAGGACAAAGTCGAGGGGATCCTCCTTGGCCTCGCCCGGTTCGATCCGGGCTCCGGAGCGAAGCTCCCCCAGCACCTGGTGGGAGAGCTCCCCGTACCCGTCAAAGCTTCTGACCCGGAAGTAGACGTCCCCCCCGGCGCGGTAGGCGGCGCCGGACCCAAGAAGACGGTCGATGAGGGCGATCATGGGGGAGAGGAATTCCGTGGCCCGGGGTTCGTGGAGCGGCGGAAGGATCCCCAGCCTGCCCATGTCCCGGGAGAAGGAGTCGATGTAGGTGCGGGTGATCTCCTCGATGGGGACACCGGCCTCGGCGGCCTTGCGAATGATCTTGTCGTCGATGTCGGTGATGTTCCGGACGTAGAGAACCGTATGCCCCGTCTCGAGAAAGAGCCGGTGGAGGGTGTCGAAGACCATCTGGCTTCGCGCATGGCCCAGATGGCAGTCGTCGTAGACCGTCACCCCGCAGACGTACATCTTGACCAGACCCTCCTCCTGGGGATGAAAGGGCTCAGACTGGCGGGAGAGGGAGTTGTAGAGGGAGATCGTCACGGCCATCGCGAACCTCTCACGAAAGGGAGGGGGGAGCCCCCGCGCCGACGGCCCCCCGGGAGAGCCCCTCCCAACCGCGAAAACGGGAGAGAGAGGGGTAGTGGGTCAGGTCGAGGTGCAGGGGAGTCACCGAGACATAGCCGTGATCCACGGCGTGGAGATCGGACTCCGGATCGGGCTCGTAATCGGTGGGAGAGAGCCCGATCCAGTAGTAGGGACGCCCCCGGGGGTCGGACTTCATGACGATGTTTCCGGTGTCGAAGATGCGCTTTCCAAGCCGGGTGATCCGGATCCCTTCGACCCGGTCGGTCGGCCTTGAGGGGATGTTCACGGAAAAGGCCACGGAGGCCGGCGGAGACTCCTCGATCATCCGGGTGGCAAGGATCCGGACAAAATGGCGGGCGGTGTCGAAGGCAAGAGGCGCATCGGACTCATCGGGGAGAACAAGGGAGAAGGCCATGGAGGGCACCCCCAGAATCGAGCCCTCGAAGGCGGCCGAGACCGTCCCCGAATAGGTGACATCGTCTGCCATGTTGGCCCCGTGGTTGATCCCCGAGAGCAGGATTGTCGGGCGGCGGGGCAGGATGGTGAAGATCGCGAGGTTCACGCAGTCGGTAGGGGTTCCCGAGACGGCAAAGTGCCGGGGGGAGCGTTCGGCGATCCGAAGGGGTTTGTGGAGGGTCAGCGCATGGGAGGCGGCCGAGCGCTCGGTCTCCGGCGCCACCACATAGATCTCCCCCAACCCCTTCACCGCCTCCTCTAAAACGGCGATCCCCCGGGAGCCGATCCCGTCGTCGTTGGACAGCAGGATCAGGGGAGAAGGATCCTGCGTCATCGCGACAGCCTCGGGGAGGTGATGGAAAAAGACGCCAACAGCCATCGGCCGGAAGATTGGGGGGCTACGGCGGGAGAGAGAAGCCTTGGTTGCAAGGGTCGGGAAATCTGCAAATTAAGGAACAAGGAGGGACAAGAGAGGGAATTCACGAAAGGTGTCCTTCCTCGATGGAATCTATCCGGACACGAACGAACGCTCTCCGACAATGCCGGCAGCCGCAAGGCGGGACGATCGGGCCGGGGCGG
>DAHXNG010000047.1 GCA_027366615.1 Nitrospirota bacterium
GACTCCTCGAGAATCCGTTCGATCTCGGAAAAGGGCAGGGGGGTGACCCGGTCCTGGAGTCGCGAGAGCTCGGCGATCATGTCGGGAGGGAGAAGGTCGGGCCGCGTCGAAAGGATCTGTCCCAGCTTGGAAAATGTGGGACCAAGATCCTCGAGCGCCTTTCTTAGTCGGACAGGTCGGGGATCGTTCTGGTGGGCGCGCCGCAGGAGAAGTCGATCCTTGGCCGCAAGCAGGGGGTTGAGCCTCAGGTAGCCAACCAGGTCGTCGAGTCCGTAGCGGATCAGGATGCGGATGATCTCGCGGAGCCGTGAGAGTTCCGAGAGGCTCAGGAGTCGAAGGACCGACACGGGGGGCTCCTTTTTGTGAGTCCTAGGGTTTGGGGATCATCCCCATAACGGTCACGTAGAGAATGGCAGTCGATGTGGGAAGTCCAAGGAACTCGGCAATCTCGTCGTCAAAGAACCCCCCGATTCCGCTGGAACCATGGTCGATCCGGACCGAGGCGAGGTTGATCCGTTCGCCGATAATACCGGCATCCATGTGAAGGGTTCGATAGATGCGGTTCCCGTAGCGCGAGACGAGCTTTGAAAGGTCGGCGGCCTGGATGATGACGCAGGAGGCGTCCCGGACAAGGTCCTGTCCGAGAGAGAACTCGCAGGCGATTTCTGCCATGTTCCCCCGACGGAGAAGCGTGAGGGAGCGGGTCTCGGGGGCAAAGTGGTAGAGGCCGGGAAGGAGGTTGTCGACGGAGTGGACCACGAGATAGGAGGAAAAAAGGGTGCGTCCGAAAAAAGCCGGAGGAGGAGGGGCTTCAACGGAGGAGTCGGCAGAGAGGCCGTATCCGTATGAGAGGATCGCCGAGATGTCATCGAAGGGAAGGGGCTCTCCCGAGAAGTGCCGGGCAGAGCGTCGGGTCAAAAGATCCCGGGAGATTGTCTCGGAGAGGTCGATCTCCCGCGGGGTGAGAAGGACGGGATCCCTCTGGGGAGCAAACCGGGAGATCGGAAGGACGGTCGGATCGTAGTCGTCGTCCCCCGGGAGCGCGGTCTGGGAAGGAATAAAAGGTTCGGGGCCCATCGCGGAGAGGCGGTGAAGATCCCGGAAGAGGTCGCCAATCTCCGGAAGCTCCGGGGGGGCGTAGGACGGATGGGGGGGCGAGGGGAGAAAGGGCTTGCAGGGGATTGGATCGAAGGCGAGGTCCTCGTAGACCATGGCGAGCCCTGTCATCGCGACCTCCGTCTGGTCTCCCCAGAAAAGGAGGGAGTTCAGGAAGGCATCCTGGAAGCCCGACATGGGATAGGCCATGAAGCCCGTCTCCCGGGCCATGAGGGAGATATTGGCAACGAGGTGTCCCGAGTCGAGAAGGATGCGTCTGTAGCCTCTCTCTCCGTAGCGCCAGGAGGAGCGCTCGTAGATGCCGGAAACGATCAGGAGAAATCCGGCATCTTCCAGCGCCGGGGCGTGGAGGAAGCATGCGGCAAGCTTTTCCCGAAAGGATCCCTCGTAGACCGGAACGAGGTGGTGATCCTTGCCCTGATAGTGGTAGATCCCGTCGGCCATGAAGGGCTGGTCCCAGATGGCCAGGTAGACCTCGGCCGGATAGAGCCCACCGGCCGACGGGGCGGCCCGCATGTAGGTCTTTTCCATCTTGGGAGAGTCCATGATGGCTGTGACGCCGTAGGAGAAAAAGAGGAGCCGGGAAAGGTCGGCAAGACCCCACGGGGACGAAGGCTGGGGAGGAGGCGTGGGGATGGGGGTCCGGGTAAAGGGGATGTGTGTGAAGGGAAGAAAGGGGATGAGGCTGATGGTGTTGTCTGACTGGAAGTCCTTGAACTGGGGCGGTTTTTTCGAGTAGTCAAGGGAACGGAAGCGATGGATGGTAGTTCGGCTGTATTTGGTCTCCTCCTGATAATAGAGTGCGGCGGAGGAGAGCGGGGTCGTCTGGTCCAAGGAAATCTCCGGGCCCGGAGCGGGAGCCTGTAAGGTCCGGTCTCCGGGAAAGTGTTCAGGGAAAAAAACGAGAGGAGCTCCCCCATATCTCCGGGAAGCTCCGTTGCCTCTTGGCTCCATTATACATGGAGCGGGGGCCGGGTTCATCCTCTGGGGAGATCTTTACGCTTTGTCCGCTCCCTCCTTGCA
>DAHXNG010000050.1 GCA_027366615.1 Nitrospirota bacterium
GACCCCTTTCATGGCCGTCCGGGCTCCGGGGCGCCCAAGACGATGGCGGGCGACCCCGATCCAGGAAAGGGTACGGGGATCCCCCGGACGAAGGGCGTTGGCCCGCTCGAATTCCGTCAGGGCCTTCGTCACCGACCCCCCCACGAACCAGGGCTTGTAGTAGAGGGCGATACCCTTCAGAAGATGGGCTTGGGCCAGTCCAGGATCCTTTGCCAGGGCCAGGTCGATCGCCTTCTCGGCCCTCTTTCCAAAGCGCATCCCCCCGGGGAAGCCGTGGTAGAGGACGAGCTCCGTATCCCGCTCGGCCCGCTCGACAAGGACAAGCGGGCTTTCTCGTTCCTTCGACGGAAGCGCCCGGAGAAGAACCCCTGCCCGCAATAGCGCTCTCTCCCCGATGAACTTGCCCCCCGGGAGGTCGCGAAGAACCCGGGCGACCCTGTCAAGAGTCCCCGGGCTCTCCCCGGCCGACCCCAAGACGGGAAGGAGCAGGGCCGGATCCCGAACCGGGCCAGGGCAGAAGGGGGCGGCAAATAGGACGGAGGGGGAGAGAAGGAAGAAGAAGAGAAGGGCCGGGCAGAAAAAGGTCTTCGCTAAAACCTGACTATTTTCTCTCTTTTTCCGTGAGGATTGTGGGGAGATTGGTCCCGAGCTGGGAGCGATGGATGACATATTCAAATCCTGCCTTCTGCGCGTGGCGTCTCGAATCGATATCGTTGTGGAAGATGACGGCGATGAGCTTGGGGCGGCTTCCCGTCCCGCCGGCTTCCACAATCTCGGTCAGAAAATCCTTGGCCTCCTTCATGTCCACAATGAGCGCCTTGATGGAGAGATCTGCCGAGACCACATTGAAAACCTTGGCCGCGACCGTCGAGTCGGTCAAAAAACCGGCTTTCTGGGCGATCTGGGAGACCATGGTCCCCAGAAAGATGTCGCGCCCCACAAAGAGAATCTTTCTCTTGCTCTTGCCTCCCTCTGCTGTCGTGACACTGCTCATGGTATTATTCCCTTTCTTAGGAAGATGTGGGAAGCGTCTCCGGAGAGATCCGGGTCAGCCCCCCCATGTAGGGGACGAGCGCATCGGGAACGACCACGCTCCCGTCTTCCGTCTGGTAGTTTTCCAATATTGCCGCCAATGTCCGTCCCACCGCCAGCGCCGATCCGTTTAAGGTATGAACGAGTTGCACCTTCCTGTCGGAGGAACGGCGATAGCGGATCTGGGCTCTTCGCGCCTGAAAGTCCATAAAGTTCGAGCAGGAGGAGATCTCGCGATACCGCTCCTGGGAGGGAAGCCAGACCTCCACATCGTAGGTCTTGGCGGAGGAAAATCCGAGGTCTCCCGTACAGAGGGCGATCACCCGGTAGGGAAGTCCCAGACGCTCGAGGATGTCCGTCGCATCGCGCGTAAGGTTCTCGAGATTTTCAAAAGAGCTTTCGGGCGTCGAGAGCCAGACCAGCTCAACCTTGTTGAACTGGTGCTGCCGGATCAGCCCCCGGGTATCCTTTCCCGCGGCCCCCGCCTCCCGGCGAAAGCAGGCGGTGGTGGCGGCAAACTTGACCGGAAGAGAAGCCTCGTCGAGGATCTCCCCGCGATAGTAGTTTGTCACGGGAACCTCGGCCGTGGGGATCAGAAAAAGATCGTCGGCCGGCAAGTGGAAGAGCTCCTCCTTAAACTTCGGAAGCTGGCCGGTGGCCACGAGACTCTCCGGGAGGACCATATACGGAACGGAGATCTCACGGTAAGGCGCCCCACCAAAACGCCCCGAGGTGTGGCAGTCGAGCATGAAGGAGATCAGCGCCCGCTCAAGGCGGGCCCCCGCCCCCAGAAGAATGGAGAAACGGGCCCCCGACATCCGTGCCGCGCGATCGAAGTCAAGGATTCCCAAAGAGGCGCCGATCTCCCAGTGGGGTCGCGGGGTAAAGGAAAAGATCGGAAGCGAGCCAGAGCGCCGGATCTCGGGGTTCTCCGTCTCGTCCTTGCCCACCGGGACACTCGCGTCGGGAAGATTGGGAAGGAGAAGCCACATCTCCTCGCGGCGGCGTTCAAGCTCGCGCCGGGAAAGATCGGACTGCTCGATCGCGGCGTTGATCCGGAGAACTTCGGCGTAAAGCTCCTCCGTCGGCTCGCCCTGGCGCTTTTTCTTGCCGATCTCCGCGGAAAGGGAGTTTCTGCGTTCCCTGAGGCCTTCCCATTCCCGTGTCGACTCAAACCACTGCGAATCGAGCGAGAGAAGAGCAGAAAGATCCACCTCAAGGCCACGGGATCGAAACGCCCGTCCGGCGGCTTCCGGATCCTTCAGTATCCTGTTCCTGTCGAGCATCAGTCTCCCTGCATTCCGGGACGAATCCCGCCAAGACATTTACCTCAATAGAAAAACCGACCATACCAATTTCCGGTGTCCGATTATTCTATCCGGTTCCTTTCACGATGAAAAGAGAGTGGTCTCAAATCAGTCGGAAGAAAAATAAATAAAATAACTTTAATTTATTAAATAATGTAATTCATCGATATAGATACAAAATATATTTTGTCTCGCTATGAGAAGGGCTTACCTTGCAGGATAGACAGGGTCTCAAGGGTCACCGTATTCGAACCAGGAGTCTCCAGGCTCGTGGGCTCTCGAACAGGAGCGGGGCGACAAGGAGGGGCTCACCTAAAAACTCCGTCTCCCCCCCCTTGAAAAAGGCCCTTTGGAAATCCGGAATCCTTTCCTCCCCCGACACTTCTTCTCCTTTAGAGTCACCCCTTGACCTTTTTGACCCACGGGACTACACTACGAAACCGTTCCCGACCACAATATGTAGTGGCCTACATACGCGACAATACAATATATGCTATTTTTTCGCGTCTTTCGACCTCTTTCGGTTGGCGAACTCTTATCCTGTCCACCGCCTTCGTGTTTCCCGGTCCCAAAACGCTCTCTAAGGAGATCCCCATGGAACCAAAAACTGAGTCTGCCCTTTCAGCCAACGCCCTCAAGGTTCTCGAAAAGCGCTACCTCGGCAAGGACGCTGACGGCGTCGTAACAGAAACCCCCGAAACGATGTTTCGGAGGGTGGCCAACGCGATCGCCTCCGTCAACGCCAACCCCTCCGAACGGGAGTTTCTCTCGGAAGAATACTACCGCTTCATCTCCTCTCTCGACTTCCTGCCCAACTCTCCGACCCTCATGAACGCAGGCCGGCCGCTGGGACAGCTCTCGGCCTGCTTCGTTCTTCCGGTCGGGGATTCCATGCCGCAGATCTTCGATACCGTCAAGGCGACGGCGCTCATCCACCAGACCGGAGGCGGAACAGGCTTTTCCTTCTCGCGGCTCCGTCACAAGGGGGCAATCGTCCGGTCCACCGGAGGTCAGGCCTCGGGCCCCGTCTCCTTCATGGGTGTCTTCAACGCCTCGACGGGGGCCGTCAGCCAGGGGGGAACGCGAAGAGGGGCGAACATGGGCATCCTTCGTGTCGACCATCCCGATGTTCTTGAATTCATTGACTGCAAGCTCGACCAGACCCAGATCACCAATTTCAACATCTCGGTTGCCCTGACCGACGAATTCATGGCCGCCGTGCGTGAAGGGCGGGACTACGACCTTGTCGCCCCCAACACCGGAGAGGTCGTGTCCAGCATTTCCGCCCGGATGGTCTTCGACAGGATCGCCAAAAACGCCTGGGCCAACGGGGAGCCGGGCCTCTTCTTCATCGACACGGCCAACCGCTACAACCCCACTCCTTCGCGCTGGACCTACGAGGCCACAAACCCCTGCGGCGAACAGGTTCTTGGACCCTACGAATCCTGCAACCTTGGTTCGATCAACCTGGAACGCCATACGAAGGTGGACAGCCGAGGAGAGACGGTTATCGACTGGGACAAGCTCGCTCGCTCGGTCTATCTCGCCGTCCGATTTCTCGATAACGTGGTCGATGCCAACCGCTTCCCCATCCAGGAGCTCTCGGAGATCAACCAGGGCGCCCGGAGAATCGGTCTTGGCATCATGGGCTTCGCCCGCCTTCTCATGCTCCTGGGCATCGCCTACGACTCGGAAGAGGGTCTCGAGATCGCGGAGAAGGTCATGGGATTTGTCCGGGAAGAGGCCGAAAAGACCTCTCTCGATCTGGCCAAGGTCCACGGCCCCTTTCCCTACTTCGAGGGAATCGGCTCCCCCAAGAGAAACAGCCATCTCCTGACAATCGCCCCCACGGGAACGATCAGCATGATCGCCGATACCTCCTCGGGCTGCGAGCCAGAGTTCTCGATCATCTGGTACAAGAACGTCATGGACGGGACCCATCTTCCCTACACCCTCGAGATGTTCGAGCGGGTCGCAAGAAAAGAGGGGTTCTGGAGCGACGAACTGCCGGCCCTGATCGTGGAAAACCACGGATCCTGCCGGGGGCTCTCACAGGTCCCCGAACGGTGGCAGAAGACCTTCGCCACCGCCCACGACATCGCCCCCGAGTGGCACGTCCGGATGCAGGCGGCCTTCCAGAAGCATATCGACGCGGCCGTCTCGAAGACGATCAACCTGCCGGAGACAGCGACCATCGCCGATGTCGAGAACTCCTATATGCTGGCCTACCAGCTCGGATGCAAGGGGATCACCGTCTACCGGGACGGAAGCCGATCGAACCAGGTGCTGAACCTCGGCAACCAGAAGAAAGAGAAGACCCTTCCCGGATGGGGCCAGCGCCACTCTCCCGGAGACCTCTCCCGGGGCGTGCGGGTCAAGATCACCGGAAAGTCAGGAAAGTCCTACGTCCATCTCTATTTCGACGAAGAGACGCGACCCATTGAAATCTTCGTGACGCCGGCCGCAGACCATCGGGAACGCGAGTCGGCCATCCTCTTTGGCCGTCTGGGATCTCTCGCCCTCCAGTTCGGAGCTCCGATCGAGGAGGTCGTCGGCCAGTTCATCAAGAGCCACGAAGAGGCCGGGAAGCTCGGCTCAGACCCCTATGCCATCGCCAAGGCGATCGGAACCATTCTTTCTAAAGAAGGGCTGACCGGGGAGTCCGGCATGGTCATCGAGGTGGCCTGTCCCACCTGCGGCGGTCAGGTTGCCTTCCTCGAAGGATGCCTCAAATGTATGGGGTCAAAAAAGACCGGAGGAAGTTGCGGCTGGAGCCAGTGCTAGTAAATAATTACTCATTTAAACAAATGAGTTAGTTTATATTTTTAAGGCTCATGAAATAACGGGAAGGGGGAGTTTTTGGTCGGGAGTTCCGGCCGGAGACTCCCCCTTCCTGCGTCAGGAGGGGGAAGGAAGCTCCTCGGGATACCTCCCAAGAAAGAGTCCGGCCGTCGCGGCCTCTCCCAAAAATGAAAGCTTCTCCCCAAAGGCGGTAAGGGATCGGACGGGAAGAACCGGAAGGGTCGCCGAGGAGAGAAAAAGCTCCCGGAGGGAGGATATCTCGGAAAGACGGAGGGCCTCTTCGCGAACCGGGATCCCCTCCCGGCGGGCCCAGGACAGGATCCGCCCCCGGACCACTCCGGGAAGGATCCCCGACTCAAGGGGGGCCGTCCTCAAGACCCCGTCCCGATCGACGCCAAAGACGGAGCTGACGGTTCCCTCGAGGATCTCCCCCCGGCCGTTGACAAGAATCTGCTCGAAGGAGGAGGGAGAGATCTTTTGCTGGCGGATCCACTTGACCCACAGGAGGTTCCCCGTCTTGTGGGAGAACCGGATGTCCCCGGCCGGATCCCAGGGAAGGCGGAACAGCTCGACTGCGACCCCCTCCCTGAATGCGGCCAATGTGCGGGGGGGGCGCGAGAGCGGGACGACGACGCGGACGACCGACTCGGAGACTCCGTCGATCCCGGGAACGGTCGCACGGCCCCGCGACAGGGTCATCCGGAGAGCCGTCGGCGGGGTCGGGCCCGCCCCGATGGCCAGGACGCAGTCCGAAAGGAGCACCCCGCCGCCGGGAAGGGGGGGGTATCCAAAGAACCGGGCGCTCTTGGCAAGTCTTGCCAGATGATCCTCCCAGAAGACCGGGAGGCCGGAAGCGACCGCCATCGTCGTAAAGAGGCTGTCTCCGTGCAAAAAACCCATATCGAGCGCCGAGAGGGCCGGATCCCCCGCGTTGACCACGGCTCCGTCGACGACAACCACCGTCCCGTCCCTCATCGGAAAACCTCCTCCATCGTGCGCGCCTTGAGAGCAATCTCCCGGATCTCCTCCTCCGCGACCGAATCGGCCACGATCCCGGCCCCGGCCCCGAAGGAGATCCGGCCGCCAGAGGGCTCCATGAGGCCTTCAAGTGTTCGGATCAGGAGCGAAAAATCCATTTGACCGGTCTCGGACACATACCCGAAGATCCCGCAATAGTCGTTCCGGGGGCGCCCCTCGAGACGTCCGATCTCCCGGCGAACCGCGATCCGGGGGGCCCCCGTCACCGATCCTCCGGGGAAGAGGGAGCAAAGGAGATCCTTTCGGGACAGATGGGGAGCGAGCCGGCCCTCGACGTCGGAGACAAGATGGCGGAGGTGGGGAAGGGTCTCGACGGCAAGGAGGCGGGAGACCCGGACCGAACCCGGACGGCAGACCCGGCCCAGGTCGTTTCGGAGGAGGTCCACCGTCATGATGTGCTCGGCCAGAAGTTTGGGATCGCGAAGGAGCGGCTCCTCACCCCCGGAGGGAGGAGGACCGGCCAAGGTCCCCGCAATTGGCCGGGTCACGAGGCGATCGCCTTCGCCCGAGAGGAACTGTTCGGGAGAACGCGACAGGAGGAAGCGGCCCCGGTGGGAGAAAAAGCCCCCGAAGGGTGAGGGCCCGAGCTTCCTCATCCGGGCATAGGCGGCCAGGGGGTCGAAGCCCTCGGGAAGCGGCGCCTCGAAACGACGGGCCAGGTTGACTTGAAAGTACCGGCCGTCCGAAAGGCCGCCTCGGATCCTGTCGAGGTGGCCGGCGAATATCTCCGGGGAGTCGGAGGAGGAGAACGCGGGAAGGGAGACCGGAGGGAGCGCGACCGGATCGAGGAGGGAGAGGTCGAAGCCCGGAGGCAGAAAGAGACGGCCGGTCGGGCCATGAAAGGAGACGACCGTCCGGCAGTCAATTCGGACGGCCGGAACCTGGGGCCCAAGGAAAGGACCCCCGGAGGGCTCCCAGAGCTCGGCCATCTCGAAGGGAAGAAGAAGGACCACTCCTGACGAAAAAGGGGGACGGATCCCGTCTTGACGAATCCGGAGACTTGTCCCCTCCTTTTCTCTCGCCGGGCAGGAGAGAAGGGGATGGTCGGCAAAGCTCTCCCCGACCCTGTCAGAAACCACGCGGGAGATATCGACGGGAACATGGCTCCAGCCACTTGAACGTTCCCGGTCGATATGGAGAAGGGGACCGAGAGGATCGCGCTCCCGCAGCCGAACCAGAAGGGCGACCGGATCGAAGGCGGGAGAGTAAAGGGATTGCGATCCGTCCGGGAGAATCTCCGATTCTAAATTCGAAAGATTGATACGGCTATTTTTTTTCATAGAACTTTATTATAATCTTCCCCGTTCCCTAGCGCACCTGATTTCATTAACTATTCATCATTTTCATGGCATCTATTTAAAATCTGCGGACATACTGAAGGTTCGCCCTTTCCAAAGGAGTTGTTTATGCGGAGATTCTTGCGATCGGGAAGCGTTTTTGCGGGAGCGGCGCTTGTTCTGGCCCTTTCTGGATGCTCGAGCTACAGCGTCCAGCGCGTGGGTGTCGACACCGCCGGAGGCGTCACCAGCCGCTGGACCGATACCGACGCCCGGCTCACCGCCAAGACAATGATCAGGAAGGCCCTCGATGCCCCCTGGCTCTCCCGCTTCCAGGCGAAAAACAGCCGTCGTCCCGTCGTAGAGCTTGGCCAGATCATCAACCGCTCCGACCAGCACATCAACACGCGTCTCTTCCTGAACCACTTCCAGGACGAACTCATCAACTCCGGGAAGGTCCGCTTCGTCACCGCCTCGGAGGGCCACAGGAACGCCGCCGCCGCCGAGCGAGAATACCAGATGAAGCACGCCAGATCCTCCACGGTCCACGGGCCCGGACAGCAGACGGGGGCCGACGTGATGATCACCGGCTCGATCAACTCCTATACCGCCTCCCGCGACGGCAAGACCGTCCGTTTCTACGAGACGCACCTGAAGGCAATCAATCTGACCTCAAACGAGATCCTCTGGGGAAGCCAGTACCAGGTCAAGAAAATCGCCAACCAGTCCTCCATGGGATTCTAGAAAAGACGAGAAAAGAGGGCCGGACAGTGAGTGTCCGGCTCTCTCCCTTAAATTTGTTCCCGAGTGGCGACAACCCTGATTTCGCATCGGAGGCATAATGAACAAATTCAGGCTTCCCCTCTCTGCCTTCACCTTCCTTCTCGTCGCCGCCTGCGCTCCCTCCTTCGTCCAGGACAAGGTCTACTTCAACGACCTCTCCCATGCTCCCGGGGGAATGATCGGCGAGCAAAAAAACCCCGCCGCCGACCAGGCTCTGGCCGAAATCAAAAAGGCCGA
>DAHXNG010000061.1 GCA_027366615.1 Nitrospirota bacterium
CTGAATACGCTCCAGCAATGAGGAAGGCTGAGATGATGACATGGGAAAGGTTATAGCAGAATCCACTCGGCATGTCCAGCGGGGAGGCAGGGGGGGAGAAAATTTGGTAAAATTCAGGCTAAAGAGTCATGCCTGAAGAAATATCGAACATTAACTTAATGACATTGATCCACACTAATTTCTAACAAATGGCGGCCTCATTGCGCCAACTTACTTTTATTTTTCTCATTTTTACATTTAGAGAGACTTGTCTTGAGGGAAAAACTTTAATATAATTAAGAAGTTTGCTTATCGAAGACGCAAAAGGTGCGACCTGCCGCTCCTCCTGGTTCCCTGCAGACTACAGGCCGAGACCCGTCTGGCACTGTCATCCATAGGGGGACGATACCGGGCAAGACGGCGGCAAAAGACGTGGCAGGAAACGAAGGAGGCCCCGGGGGAGAGCTGGAGTACGACACCGATACCATCCTGTCGAGACGGCCATGAATAAATCTGACATGACCGCGATAAACACCACAAAATGTACCGTTTCAAAGGAGGATTTGATGAAAGGATTCACAAAAGGATTTATGGGTCTCATGCTGCTTGCGGCAATGGGCCTGACGCTCTCTCCGCTCGCTTCCGTTTCAGCTCTTGCCGCCGATGCAGCTCCGGCCAAAACAGCCACCCCGGCCGCTCCTGCCGCTCCCGCCAAAAAGGCTCCGGCCAAGAAGGTGGCGAAGAAGAAGGTTGCGAAAAAGCACGCTCGCGTCGCCCGGAAAGGCTATGCCGGACTCGTTGGCACCATTCGCGACATCGACATGAACGCACAGCCCATGACCCTCGTTGTCGTCAAGAATGCCGGAAAGAAGAACGAGCTTGTCTTCGGTGGGGACATCTCCTCGAAAACGGCCATTTTCAAAGGCAAGAAGAAGGTCGGGATGAACGCACTTCAGGCTGGACAGAAGGTCTCCGTGAACTACCATCGTTTTCATGGCAGCCTCGTTGTGACAGCTATCCATATCCGCTAGAAGTTTCTTGAGAAATTCCGGGCGAAACTTATAGTTCGCCTGTAAAACCGAAAAAAAGGCAGGGTGCGAAAGCGACCCTCAAACGAAAAGAAGGAGCTCCTCATGAAATTCGGTCAATCGAAAGCTGTTCTGGCCCTGGTTGTTGCCGGCGTTCTCGGCCTGGCAGGTTGCGCCTCTTCCGGCGGAGCCAACGGGAGCGGATCTGAAACCTCTTCCACTGCAGCCGCAGCCCCAGCTCCTGCCACTGACAACAGCGCCGCAACAGCCGCCGCCCAGGCAGCAACCGAAATGGATCCCCTCAAGAAGGATATTCAGTTCGGCTTCGACAGAGCGATCCTCTCCTCCGAAGACCGCGGAATCCTGAAGAAGGATGCCTCGATCCTCAAGGCCCACCCGAGCGTCAATGTCGTGATCGCCGGCCATGCCGACGAGCGCGGAACCGATGCCTACAACATTGTTCTTGGCCAGAAGCGTGCCAAGGCGGCCAGAATCTATCTCATCCGGCTCGGCGTCTCCGCCAAGCGGATCACGATTCGCTCCTACGGCAAGCGGGAGATCCCCAACTACTCGGTCTGCTCCGACCATAATGAATCCTGCTGGTCGAAGAACCGTGAAGCCCACTTCATGAAAATCTCCATGTAATCGAGTCTTCACCGGATTAAAAAGAGGCGGGCTCCCCTTGGAGCCCGCTTTTTTTGTCTCTTTTTCTTTAATCGTGCTATAGTTCCCGGAAAGCTCATCGAAACTTGCCAGGAAAGATCGTAGCCCCAAAGGGAAGGAGTCTTTCGTGACCCACAGTATCGCCCTAAGAAAAACGTCGGTTTTCAGCCTGCAGCGTCTTGTTTTTTTCGGGTTCGGGGGAGTTCTCTCCCTGGCACTTGCCGGATGTGCAAGCCAGCCTCCCACCCCCTCGATGGCCCCCGGTCCCACCGTCGATCACGGATTTCCCGGAGTTTCCGTCAACGGAAACGGAACCGGAGCCCAATGGCCGACTGTCCATGAACCGGGGAAGGAAACAGAGCATCGCATCTACACAGAGGTGCCTCCCCATCCACCGGCAAGCCATCCTTTAGCCAAACCGGCGAGCCGACCTGTAGTACAACCTGTCAAGGCGCCTCCCGCAAAAAATTCCGATCATTCCCTTCAGCGGAATGTTTATTTCTCCTTCAACAGCGCCCGGCTCTCTTACTGGGACAAGGTCGTCATCGACCGATTCGCCACAAAGGCCAAGAAGGACTCCTTTCGGTGGATCCTTCTTCACGGCTCAACCGACCCCTTGGGATCTGAATCCTACAATAAAAAACTCGGACTATGGCGTGCTCTTTCCGTCAAGCATTACCTTATTTCCCGGGGTGTTCCGGCCAAAAAGATCCGGGCTCTCTCCTGGGGGGACCGCAAGACAAGGCTTTTTTCTGCCTGCCAGAAAAAAAGCGCCCTCTGCCACTCCCAAAGCCGTTCTGTCCGGATTGATTTTGTGAAAAAATGATCAGCGGGGACGCTTGAGCCACAGAATGGCCCCGTAGACTGTCGGTAAGGCCAGGAGGAAGGCGCAGGCAGCCACGACGGCCGAGCCAAGGAAAAATGGGACGAGAACCTGTTTGATCTGGGAGAGAAGGACGCTCTCCGGCATCTTTGACAAAATGGAGAGAGTGGGGATTGGCGCTGTCACGCCAAGGAGCCGCTCCCCGATTCTCACCTCGGCGAAGTAGGCGGGAAGAAAGACCGGGACGAAGGTCCAGGGATTGTTTGTCCAGGACCCCAAAAGGCCAATCGGGAGGGAGAGCCGGAAGAGGTAGGCGATCCCGGCCACAAGAAGCGAGTGAAATCCAAAGGGCGGGAGAAAGGCACACGCCACCCCCACGGCAAAGGAAAGGGCATCCCGAGCCGGGTCAGGTGATCCGACAAAAAGGGGGAGCACCTTCTTTTTCCACCATCCGGGCCCTCCCTTTTCGAGAAAGGGCTCCTTCTTTTCCTCAGACGGTATACTCAAATCCCCCCCTCCCGTCCGCCAACCTTTCAAGCCCCTTCCCATAAATCAGCACTGCCTCTCCCCGGGATTCCCCCCGACCGATACGAAACAATCCCTCGGGAGAGTCGCGCAAAAGTTCTTCCCGGGCCCAACCGAGAAAGGCCTTCTCCCCACTGGCGGTCACTCCCACGACAAGATCGTAGTCCTCTCCTCCCTGCCAGACGAGATCCCCGGGGTTCTCGCCAAGAACCGATGCCCATCTCCGAACCTCTTCAGAGACAGGAAGATCCTCCACCACAATCGTGACTTTCGAAGCCCTTCCGATCTCCGAGAGCGAGCGCTCAAGTCCGTCGGAGGTGTCGGTCATGGCGCACACCTCCGGACGGCAGGCCAGAAGTTTCCCCTCCCCGAGAAGGGCCCGGGGATCCCGGAAGGCCTCCCGGGCCCTGTCGAAAAGAGGATCCGCCATCTTTCTCTCGTAGGAGAGATAGCCGGCCCGCGACCGGCCCGGACGTCCCAGAAGATAGACTGCGTCCCCCGGAGAGAGCCCCCCCCTTCCGACAAAGATTCCACGAGGCGCGGTTCCCATCAGAGTCATCACAAGACTCAAGCCACCCGGGTCGCGGGAGATGTCTCCGCCTACAATCGTCATACCATACCTGCGGGACGCCTCCGATATGCCGCGGTAGACATCCCGCAGGACCTCCGGATCAACTCCTGGGGAAAGCCCTGCAGCCACGACCGCCCAGGCGGGAGAGCCCCCCTTCGATGCCACGTCGCTGACATTGACGGCGACCAGCCTGCGGCCGATCGAGACAGGATCGAACCAGTCCCGGCGAAAGTGGACCCCTTCGCGCTGGCTGTCGGTCGTCACAAGAAGATCGGCCCCCTCGGGAAGAGAAAGGAGCGCACAATCGTCCCCGATCCCCACCCGGAGGCCCCTGCCAGAGACGGAGTCCGGGAGTGTCCCGACAATCTCCCGAAGCTCCGCGATCAACTCGTGCTCCCTCACCCCGGAAGACCTTCATCGGGATGGTCGAGAACCTCCCGGAGAAAGCGCCGGAATGCGGGACCGAGCTCGGGGTTTTTGAGTCCGAACCGGACTGTGGCCTTCAAGAAGCCTGCCTTGTCCCCCGTGTCGTATCGCCGTCCGACGATCTTGACGGCATAAAGGGGACGCCGGGAGGCCAGAGTCACAAGAGCGTCGGTCAGCTGAATCTCCCCCCCCACGCCGGGAGACTGGTTTTCCAGGATAGGGAAGATCTCCGGAGGAAGGATGTAGCGGCCGATTACGGCCCACCGGCTAGGAGCGACCTCAGGCCGGGGCTTCTCCACGAGGGACTCGACAAGAAAGAGTCCCTCCCTGACGCGCTCTCCCCGAATGATCCCGTAATGGGAGACCTCCCCTTCGGGAACCTCCTGAACGCCGATAACCGGGGCATCAAACTCCCGGGCCACCTTGAGAAGCTGGGCAAGAGCCGGGTCGGGACCGTCGATGACCTCGTCGGCCAGCGAGACCGCAAAAGGCTCCTCCCCCACAAGATTCCTGGCGCAAAGCACCGCATGTCCCAAGCCCAGCGACTCCTTCTGGCGGGTATAGACCACCTCGGCCATGAAGGAGATCCTGCGGACGGCCTCAAGAAGGGCTGTCTTTCCCTTCTCCCTGAGGATATCCTCGAGCTCGTAGGAGATGTCGAAGTGATCCTCGATGGCGCGCTTGCCGCGCCCTGTGACCATGACGATCTGACCGATGCCGGAGGCGACGGCCTCCTCGACCGCATACTGAACGACCGGCTTGTCGACCAGGGGGAGCATCTCCTTGGGGGAGGCCTTGGTCATCGGCAAAAAGCGGGTACCATGGCCCGCCAGGGGAAAAACCGCCTTTCTTACATCTTTCATACGTCATCCTCCTTTTTGTGTTGGGGGTTGGGTTGAAAGGATCTCCGAAAGGATCCGGGAAAGCTCCCTGTCTGTCTCCTCTTCGGACAGCTCTCCTGAAATGATAACATCCGCCCGGGACAGCCGCTCACCGCGGCCGATCTGGGCAGATATCCGCCGCCGCGCCTCATCTGACGACATGCCTGCTCGCTTCATGAGGCGTTCAAGCTGGAGAGCCTCCGGAACGTCCACAACGAGGACCCTGTCCATGTCGGAATCTATCCCTCGCTCGAAGAGAAGCGGAACCTCGTAGACGACGAGGGGAGCGTCCCCGTGGCGTGCCCTTTCCCGGAGAAAGGATTCCCTCACGCGGGGATGGACAATCTCTTCAAGAACGGAGAGCCTCTCGGGATCGGAGAAAACAATCTTCCCGAGGGCCGGGCGGTCAATCTCGCCATTTTTGATAACCTCGGGGAATCGGCGAGCCACCTCGGAAAAACCCTCCGATCCGGGGCTCACAGCCTCCCGGGCCAGGATGTCGGCATCGATGACCGGGATCCCCCGAAAGGCCAGGCGGCGCCCCACAAAGGACTTCCCTGAGGCGATCCCCCCGGTGAGCCCCAGGAGGATCACCGGGTCGTCCCCTGGCCCCCCTCCCGGGCCTGTCGCATCTTTTCAAAGTAGCGGCGCGCCGCCTGCCCTTCGATCCCCACCATCATCGCCGCAAAGACCAGTCCTCCGACCTCGAAGAGGTGGGGCTTGAGAAGGGGGTCCTCCTCTGGCGCGGCAAGAACGAGAAGAAGCCGAAGGAGGCCTCCCCCACCCATAAGAAGGGCGGCGGCAAAGAGCGCCAGGGCTCCCCTCTCCGTCATCCTCCGCGATGTCACGCTCCACGCCACCAGGAGGGCCAGAAGCGCGAGCATGGGGAGCTCCACAACCAGAAGCGCCGGATGGCGCAGGGACGGAGGAAGGTCGAGGAAACGGTTCCCGAGCCAGTATTCGTCCAATAGCCCCGGGATGGCAAACATCAGGAGTGTAATGCGGGTCCTTGCTGGCATCTCAGGGGGCCTTTCCTGGCTGGGAGGCGGACGGGGAGGATGGCATTCCTCCCGGAGCCCCGGGAGAGAGATGGGGTCGTCCGGAGGATCCCGGTTTCACAAGACCGGCCCGTTCCTTTTTCGCCCGGTCGATGATTTCCTGGAAGAAGGCGCGCTGAGGCGTCTTGGGTTCGATCGTCAAACCCTTTTCGAAATAGGGTTCCGCGTCCATCGCCGTCCCCTGAGTCCAGAGGATCGAGCCCAGGGCGAAATAGGCCGGGGCCAGGGTCGGATCGAGCCGGATGGCCTCCTTGAGCTCATGGATGGAGCCGTCGACCTGCTTGACGACCCGGAGAAGCATCCCGAGCTTGTAGTGCGCCATCCCGAGATTCGGATAGGCGGCAATGACCTTCTTGTAGTCGTCGAGCGCTCCCCTGTAGTCGCCTAAGGCCAGCGCCTTGTCTCCGGCCGTAAAGGGATAGGCGATAATCACAGGCTGGGCCTTCTTGTAAAAATAGCCCATATAAAGAAGGGCATAAATCCCGAATGCCGCCCACCCGGCCTTGGCCCAGAACCTGATTCTTGGCTCCTGAACCGTTCCCCGGGCCCGTCGGAGGACATAGGCCGTCCCGAATGTCGCAAACAGGAAGGCCACAAAGAGTGTTGCCAGCGCCATCCCGAGAAGGGGGAGGTTCATATTGTCGAGAATGGGACGGGTATTCATCTTTTTTTTGCGCAGGGTCCTTCTCGGGGTTTCTTGCCAAGAGGGGGAGGTATGCGCTCTCCTTTCTGCCAGAGGTTTATATTAGACATTTGCATCACTATTCACCGGTGGCCTCCCGGCTGATCATTTGTAGGATAGGCGGAGCCCATCGCTGAGCCCAACCCTCCGAGAAACCGTGCTTGCGATTTTCACCGCACACGGCTTGAGCAGTTCATAGGCGCATCAAGCATTTACCCTTCCGGGCGCACCCGGTTTGCCGATGTTCTGACAAACCTCATCGATACTGGCGTGAAGTCCTTCAACTCACTCTTTTTCGAGGGAGTCCCGAGGGGCGTCGGCCATTGCTGGCCATCACTAGCTCTCCACGGTTCAAAGGTTCCCTCACACGTTCTCTTTGCGAACCACCTGCATGGGAAGTCAGCCAGCTTTCGCCGTAGGGGTCATGTCGTCCGAAGACTCAACCCCTATGCGGGCCATTACAGTCCGCCATTTGCTTTTTCCGGCATCCTATGCCCGCTCGCGCATCGGCTTGTCTTGCGACAGGCTTTCCCGGAATGACACTCTCCGGGACGCGATCGGGTTTACCACGTTTCGAACAAGTCACAAGAACGGGTTAGGACTCTGCTATACGCCGGGAGCGCAACATCCGTGTCTTCCCAGGTCAAAGGGGAAGAACCTGTCTCCATGCCTTTTGGCTTGAGCCTGTCAGCAGATTTGGCTCATCGTCCATTACGACGCTTACGCAGATTTACTTTCGTTGTCCAATACCGTTCAGCCTGGCCCCCGGACCTCTTTTCTGCTGGAAGCCCACTCGTTGTCTCACGACTCGGAGATGCTTTCGCGGGGTACGTTGTCTCGATGGCTTCACACTCCCCGATTACTCAGGACGCATGCATCGATAGGCTACCTCTGACGGAACAGTGGGTTCCCTTCTTTGTTGATAGCCAAAGTGGAACAATGACTTGAGCGACTTCGTGTCGCACTTGACCAATGAACACCAGCTATCCGATCTAACAGGGGGGGCAAGGGCGATCCGTTTTTTCCCACGCCTCGGGTCCCTGATTGCTCCGCTGACCTCATCCTCACGTCAATGAGCGCTTGGATCCCTTCCCCAATCCCCCCTCATTCTCGAAAAGAGCCCGAGACTCCCAGGGTTCCGGGCTCTTTCTTTCCTGTACCCAAAGAATGCGGGCATATCCACAACAGAAAAACAGTTGCGGTGGATAACCATCAGGACGGATGGGCCTCGACCCAGTCGGTTCCCCGACCGATCGATACGGGCAGAGGAACCGATATCCGGATCGCCGCTTCCATCGTCTCCCTGACAAGGGATGCGGCCTGCTCGGCCTCGCTTTCCGGAACTTCGAGCAACAGCTCGTCGTGGACCTGGAGAAGAAGGCGGGAGCGACCGCCGGATGCGGCAAGCCCCCGGACAAGATCGACCATCGCCTTCTTGACGAGGTCGGCGGCCGACCCCTGCAGGACCGAGTTGACCGCCATTCTCTCCCCATACTCCCGGAGATTCCTGTTTTCGGCCCGAATCTCGGGAATGGGACGGATTCTCCCGAGGATGGTCCGGATCCGTCCCGTCCTCTTCGCCTCCTCCCGGATCCCCTCAAAGTAAGGCATCACACCTGCCACGACTGAAAAATACCGGTCAATGATCTCCTGAGCCGAGGCCTGATCGACCCCCAGATCCTGGGAGAGGCTGAAGGCGGACATCCCGTAGAGGATCCCGAAGTTGATCGTCTTGGCCCGGCGACGCGACTCGGCCGTAACCGGCTCTCCGAAGAGAAGTGCCGCGGTTCGCGCGTGGATATCGTCCCCCCGGGTAAAGGCGTCGAGAAGAAAGGGGTCCTTTGAGAGGTGAGCCAAAAGACGGAGCTCGACCTGGGAGTAGTCGGCCGACAAAAAGAGCGTGCCGGGGGGCGCCACGAAACATCTCCGAACAAGCCGGCCAAGTTCAGTCCTGGCAGGAATGTTCTGCAGATTGGGCCGGGAAGAGGAAAGCCGTCCGGTTGCGGCCACCGTCTGGTTAAACTGTCCGTGCAGGCGGCCATCGGACTCCCTCCCCTCTTCCATGGGAAGAAGGTAGGTCGACAAAAACTTCCGGAGCTGGCGAAAGGAGAGAATGAGCCGCGGAAGGGGGTGCAGCGGGGCGAGCGCCTCGAGCGCCTCCTCGTCGGTAGAGGGGGCTCCTGTCCCCTTTCCCGTCCGGCGGGGGGGCGGAAGCCCCAGCTTTCCGTAGAGGATCTCCCCGACCTGTTTGGGAGAGAGGATCGAAAAGCTCTGCCCCGCCTCCCGGGTGATCTCCGATTCGAGCGCTGTGATTTTGTCCTCGATCGTCTCTTTGGCCTTGGAGATCCGACCTGGATCGACCGGGATCCCGGCCTTCTCCATATCGACGAGGATCCGGGCCACCGGGATTTCGACCGACCGGAGAAGCTCCCCCACCCCCAACCTTTCAACCTCGTCTTCAAGCCCTCGAAGCAAGCCCCCGATCTGGGGCAGGGATGGCTCCCCTTCGCTGAGCGAGCCGGTGAGAAAAAACTGCCCGCGAAGATCGGAGAGCCTGTAGTCCCGGCGACCTGGATCGACGAGATATCCGGCGAGCTCCATGTCGAAGGAGGGAAGAGCGAAGTCGCCCGTCGTAACGGAAGGACAGGAGCGAAGAAGGGATGTGAGGCTTGTGGTCCAGTAGTCCTGCCCCTTCCACTCCGCCCCCGAAAGCGCACGGCAGAGATCTCCTGGGGGGACTGCCTTCCAGCCGGTCCCGTCCCAGAGGCCCCCTCCTGCCACGGGGTCGGAGACGACACCCGGCACCGTCGGAAGAGTCGCCCCCTCTGTCTCTCCCCGATCCCCCTCGCCGGGGGACTCTTCGCCCTCTCCCTTTTGGGCCAGCGCCTCGATTCTCGAGAGAAGAGTCGCCGCCTCAAGCCGCCGCGCAAGCGCCCTAAGCTCTGGAAGACGAGGTGTTCCAAGGGCCAGGGCCTCGGGACGGCCATCGACTCCGATCCGGTCGTGAAGAACGGTCACGCTCTTGTTCCTGAGGATCAGATCCCGGTGCTCAAGGATCTTTGGCCGCAGCTTCTCCGGACGAACCGATTCGATCCGCGTCACCAGGTCCTCTATATGAAGCCCCCCGGAAAGCAACGTCGCCGCCGTCTTCGGGCCGATTCCCGGAACGCCGCCGATATTGTCCACCCCGTCTCCCGTCAGAGCCAGAAGGTCAGAGATCTGATCCGGATCCACCCCCCATTTTTCCCGGACCTCGGCGGGGCCATAGAGTTTCTGGGTCATGGGATCGTAGACTCCGAGGCGGTCGGAGACAAGTGCCAGAAGGTCCTTGTCAGCCGACATGACAAGAACTCGGGCCGAGGCATCCTGGGCAAGCCATTCCCGGGCAAGGGCGGCGATCGTATCGTCGGCCTCGTAGCCGTCGGTCGACAGAACCGGTATGCCAAGACCGGCTATGAGGGATTCGATCAGGGGAATCTGGCTTATGAGATCGTCGGGAGGAGGGGTCCTGTTGGCCTTGATTTCGGGAAGGATTTCCGAGCGGACGTTTCCCGTGCGGCTTTCGAAGATGACCGCCAGATAGCGCGGACGAAAGGTCCCGAGGAGCGAGAGAAGCATGTTCCCAAAGACGGTGAAGGCCCCTGTCGCCACACCGTCCCGGGTCACAAAGCTGACCCGGCTGTAGTAGGCGCGAAAGATATAGCCGAACCCGTCCATAAGAAAAAGGGTGCGCTCCGGAAGGTCGCCCGCCCATGGGGGAGGGGACGGCCTGCCTTTGCTCTTTTTTGTGGCAGCCGTGGCGGAGATCCTTTCGTCGAGAGTCCCTGAATGGGCTCCCACCCGGTGATGGGAGGGAAGACTGTCAGACAGGGCGCGGGGCGACCGTTGTCCGCCATTCCAAATGGCGTGCCACGTTCCCGCGGGCAATATCGAAGAAGATCTTCTGCAGGGCCAGCGTTACCGGTCCTGGTTTTCCGGAGCCGATCGGACGATCATCGATCTCCCGTATTGGCGTCAGCTCTGCTGCCGTACCCGTGAAGAAGGCTTCGTCGGCCAGATAGAGGTCGTCGCGGGTCAGGGCCTCCTCCGAGACGGAGATCCCCTCCTCCCGAGCGAGAGTCATTACGCTGTGGCGGGTGATCCCGTCGAGGACCGAGCGAAGTGGCGGCGTCTTGAGCACCCCCTTGCGGACAATGAAGATGTTCTCCCCGGGACCTTCGGCCACCATGCCGTCGCTGTCGAGAAGGATCGCTTCGTCGTACCCGGCGCCCTTGACCTCCCACTTGGCCAGCTGGGAGTTGACGTAGTGCGCCGACACCTTGGCCCGTGCAAGAAAGTTGTTCGTTCCAAAACGCGTATAGGAGCTGACCTTGGCCCGGATCCCCCGGGAGAGACCCTCTTCGCCCAGGTAGGTTCCCCACTCCCAGGCTGCAATCGAGAGACGGACAGGATTTTTCTTGGCATAGATTCCCATGTCGCCGTATCCGATGTAGATGATCGGCCGGATATAGCAGGAATCAAGTCCGTTTTCGACCACCACGCGGCAGGTGGCATCCATGACTCCCTTGAGGGTGAAGTCCCCCCCCATCTGCATCACCCGCGCCGAATTAAGAAGACGTTCGGTGTGCTCTTCAAGGCGAAAGATGTGGGTCCCATCGGTTCCCTTGTAGGCGCGTATCCCCTCGAAAACCGCCATTCCGTAGTGCAGGGAATGGGTCAGAACATGCACGCTGGCCTCTTGCCACGGCACCATCCTGTCGTCCATAAAAATCCAGCGGCTTTCCTTAAGCATGGGGGCTCCTTGTTTCGAAAAAGTGAGAAGGGGCGGGACTAGTCCTCGCCCTTGAAGATCTCCAGAAGCCGGAGAAGGCTCACAAACAGGTTGAAGACGTCGAGGTAGAGCGAGACGACCGCCATTACAGGGGTCAACTCATCCTCGTTCGATTCGAGGATCCGGCCGGTGTCAAAAAGGATGAGGCCCGAAAAAAGAAGCGCCGCTATCCCGGAGACCACCGCCTGAAAGAGGGGCGGATGGAAGAAGATCTGGATGATCGAGAGGATGACCACGATGATGAGGCCGGTGAAGAGAAAGCTTCCCATGAAGGAGAAGCTCCGGCCGGAGACGATGGCATAGAAGGTAAGGCCAAGAAAGATCGCCATCGTGAGAAAGAGGGCATCGGACAGGATCGCCGCCCCGCCGGGAGAGCGGAGGAGAGCGAAGAGGATGGGGCCGAGCGAGGCTCCCATGAGGGCCGCGAAGAAGGACATCACCACAACATTGATTCCTGGAACCTTCTGGACGGCCATCAGGAGAAAAAGCGTTCCGAACATGGCGATGGCGAGAATGATGGGGTGAGGTCCCACGACCCGGAGCCCTGTACTCATTCCCCAGAGCGCACCGATCCCTGAAAAAAGGAACATCACGGAGAGCAGACCATAGACCTTCATCATGAAGCGGTTGAGAGACGCCGCCGAGCGTCGGCTTTCGACGATGGGGCCGTTTGAGAGCAACGGTTGCATCAAGACTCCTTTCGCCCCTTTCGGGGGCAGGGTAAAACACGGAGAGATCGGTAGGGAGAGAGCAGAGAAGTTCGGCAGGGCCCCATCAAGGGCCCCCCGGCCTTGCCGTGCAAAATCTCCCCTCATTTTTTCTTTATTCTACCCCCGGAAGGCCCTTAAGATCAATAAAGTGTCGGACAGGACAAGAATCCGGAGGATCCCATGGCGGGAACCTCTTTCGAAT
>DAHXNG010000068.1 GCA_027366615.1 Nitrospirota bacterium
TCATGGCGGACTTTTTTGGCTACCGGGCCCGTCCCTCCCTCATCGTCGTCCTCGCCACCTTCGCCTACACCGGCATCATGCTTGCCTGGTGGATCCGCGTCCACCGGATCGGGAGCGGGATAAGCCTCTCCGGAGTCCGTCGTGAAGAATAGCCTGGGGGTCGGTCCGTCAATGGGAGGGGGCCGGTCCGCCCTTAAGCGGCCTTTCTCCTGTCCCCCCGTCAACCGCCCTGAAAAATCCGGGAGGGCTCCTTTTGAAAACGATTCCAAACACAGGTAAAATAGATTTCGTGAAAAGATGGATCGACACCCTCCCCCCCTGGACCTGCCCGATCGCCGTCTGGGCGCTTCTCCTTGCGATCTGGGCTGCCTCTCCCGGGTATGCCGAGGCCGCAAGCACGGGCCCGCCACAAACCATCGCCGTCACCATTTTGAAACACCACTTCGAAACCTCTGTCATGACGGTCCCTCCGGGAGAGCCGATCGTCTTCCGGGTGACGAATCTCGACCCCCAGATGGAGGAGTTTGAAAGCTACGACATGGGCTTCGAGGTGGTCGTCCGGCCCGGACAGACCGTCCTCATCCCGGTCTCGGGGCTTGGCAAGGGACGCTACGACTACTTTGGAGACTTTCACCCGGGGACCGCACATGGCACGCTCACCGTCAACTAGATCCAGGGTCTCCGAACCATCGGAAGCCTCAACACTGGGGGAAGCATCCAAACAGGGGGAGTCTTCCTCCCCGTCCCAAAGCGGCCTCCCCTTCCCCGATCCGCACTTTCTCAAGATCCTGCGGCCTCTGGTCGAGGCCTACCAGGCCTTTCTCCAGGTCTCGGACCGGAATATCGCCTCGATGGGGCTGACGCGCGGACAGTTCGACGTCATCGTCACCCTCGGAAGGACGGAAGGCCTTCGCTGCACCGACATCGCCCAGGAGACGCTGGTGACGAAGGGGACCCTGACCGGCGTTCTCACGCGGCTTGAGAAAAAGAAGCTCATCACCCGAACCCAGAACCCCCAGGACAAGCGTGGTCAGATCATCCGTCTGACTCCGGCCGGGGACGCCCTTTACGAAAAGGTCTTTCCTCGCCACATCCGCCATCTCGAAGGCTACTTCGAAACAAGCCTCGCCCCGGAGGAGATGGACATGATCCGCCCCCTCCTTCTTCGCATGCGCGACACCTTCCGGGCAGGGGCGGGGGGACAGGGACGCTCTCCCGCCTGACAGGGGAGAGAAACCGATCGCCCCCGGCATCCGGAGCCCCCGCGCCGAAAGCGCTAACGGCCTTCTAGCGAAAGCCTGAGGCGATCGGCGGCAAGACGCGCGGAGCAGGCCTCGGATGGCCTGATCCGGCAGGCCTCCTGGCGGTCTGCCACCCCTTCCTGCAGGCGGCCGAGATGCTCGAGGATACTGGCCCGGTTCCAGTATCCGTAGAAGGAGCGCCTGTTCATCCCCAAAGCCCGGTCGGTCGCCTCGAGGGCCTCATCGAAGTGGCCCAGCCTGTAGAGGGCGGCCCCGACCCCGATCCACCAGACATCGCCTTCGGGCTCCTTCGCCACCCTCCTGCGGTAGTAGCGCAGTGCCTTCCGGAAGTGCCCCTCGTCGAGGAGGGAGGCGCCCTCCACCTCCGCTTCGTAGAGCTGCCTTCTGGCCTTTTCCTCCAGCACGAATCTCCGGTAGGCCTTCTCGAGATCCTTCTTCGGGACCTCGACCATCACGTAGGCGGTATAGCCAAAGGAGATCTTCCGGACTTCGTTGTGCACCACCCGCTGGCCGACAAGGGTCCCGCGGGAGGCGGCCTCGAAAAAATCCCGGACGCTCGCGGCATCAGTCCTTTCGTCCCGGTGGCCGGCCTTCTGGTAGCGGTAGCGGATCCTCTCCCCGAAGACGCTGTCGACGATCTGGAGAAGGGCATGCCGCCTGGCCATCTCCATGGCCGTCGGCACGTCCTTCCCCTCTCCGAAGCCAACGGTGCGGACAACACCCGGGACGCTCCCGGGAGTGGCGACCCAGTCAGGAAGGGGCGGAGAGGAGGCGCAGGCCGAAAGGAAAACGATCAGGAGAGCGAGCGCGGCAGTCGTCGGTTTTCTTGTCACGGGAGCCTCCCGGGCTTTAGGGAATCGGAGTCTTTGCACAAGAGAAGACTAACAGAGGCGGGCGAAAAATGGTAAGATTTCCCCTACCGTCCACCCGTCCTTCTGGAGATCGATGCACACCATCGTAGTGATTTCGCTCCTTTTTGTCGTCGTCGGCCTCCTCTCCTCGCGCCTTCTCCCGCTCGAGGTCGTCGTCCTCTCCGTCCCCGTCACCCTTGCGCTTACGGGGATCCTTCCCCTCGACAGGGCCTTCTCGGGATTTTCCCAGCCGGCGGTCATCGCGATCGTCTCCCTCTTCATTCTCTCCGAAGGGCTCTCCCGCACCAAGGTTGTCCGGAAGGTCGCCCTCTTTCTCGGCATCCTGAGACAGAGAAACCCCCGCCTTCTCCTCCCGGCACTCCTCCTGACGGTCGGTCTCTTTTCCATGTTTCTAAACGACACGGGAACGACGGCGATCTTTCTTCCGGTCGCGCTCTCGCTTTTGCGGGAGGCCCACCTCTCCCGGAAGCCTCTCCTTCTCCCCCTGGGCTATGCGGCGATCCTCGGCGGCTCGGCGACCCTCATCGGCACCTCCTCCAACATTGTCGTCTCGGGGTACCTCGAGAGCCTGTCGGTCCCCCCCTTCCGGATGTTCGACTTCCTGCCCATCGGAGGAGGGGCCTTCCTTCTGGGGATAATCTGGCTTCTTTTAGTCGGAGGACGGAGCTCGGCCAGCCCTGCCCCCCCCGAACCCCAGATCCACGGGGGGGAGGACCGCGCCTACGACTTCGAGCTCATTCTGGGACCGGACTTTCCCTATCACGGGCAAACATTCGAGGAGACGCCCCTTTCGACCACCATCGGCCTCTCCCTCTCCCGAAGCCAAAACATCCCGCCCCTTTCTGCCCGGGAGCGCGCCCAGACCTTCCTCCGGGCCTCGTGGGACTGGAGCCGGCGGATCGCCCCTGCGGAGACCCCCGCCCCCCCCCCGCCGGAGGCCCTCGAAACAAAAAACGAGATCCTCTCTCCGGGACAGCATCTCCACGTCGTCGGAACATTGGCCCAGCTCCATCGCCTGTCGGACATCCGGGGGCTCTCCCTCGAACCGGTCCACGGCTCCCTTCCCGGAGGCGGCGACCGGAACAACCGGACGAGGCTGGGCCCCCTCATGGAGTCCGCAGAGTGGATCTTCGCCCAGGCCGTCCTCTCTCCCCGGTCGGGGATGGTTGGCCGCAAGCTCTCCTCCCTTCACTTTCTTCTGCCGCCCGAGGTCGATATCGTGGGGGTTCA
>DAHXNG010000083.1 GCA_027366615.1 Nitrospirota bacterium
ATGCTCTGTATGTGCGCCTTGACCGTACTCAGGCTGATGCCGAGGCTGTCGGCAATCTCACGGTTCGACCGCCCTTCGGAGAGATGTTTTAGCACATCCGTCTCCCGGACTGACAGGGGGTTGTCCGACTCCGTCACCGGAGGGGAAAGAAGGCGTCGGATCGCCAGGTGGGCGATGCGGGGATCGACATAGAGAGATCCCAGGGAGACCGCCCGGATCCCGACCAGAAGGCTGTCGATATCGCTGTCCTTGAGACAATACCCATCGGCCCCCGAGGAGAAGGCGGCAAAGATCTCGTCTTCGAGGTGGTGGACGGTAAACATGAGCACGCGAAGGGCGGGATGGGCCTCCTTGAGCCGCCTCGTCACGTCGAGCCCCGACATCCCCGGAAGACCGATATCCATGACCACCACATCCGGGAGAAGCCCCCCGGACGGGTTCAGAAGGAACTCCAGGGCCTCCTCTCCGCTCCCGGCCTCGCCCGCGACCTCGACCTCCTTTGTCCGGGAAAGGGCCGTGAGAAGCCCCTTTCTCATGAGAAGATGGTCTTCCACAAGGAATACACGGATCATGACAGCCTCCTTGCGGGAAGATCCACGACGAAGCGGCTTCCCGGCGATCCCGGGCGGTAGCTGATGCCCCCGCCGTGAAGCCTTGCCACCTGCTGGGCCAGATAGAGCCCCAACCCGAACCCCGATCCGGGGTGGAGTCCGCCAAATCGCCGGAAGAGCCGGGGCACCATATCCGGAGGGATTCCCGGCCCCCTGTCGGAGACGGTGACGACCAACCTTTCGTCCCTCCTTTCACAGGATACATCAATATCCTCCCCCTGGGGAGACCACTTGATCGCATTGTCGAGAAGATTGAGAAAGAGGCGCTTCAGCTCCCGCCTGTCGCCCTCGATCGTCTCCGGAGAAAGACAGGAGCGAAGGCGAAGGGCCTTCCGGTCGAAAAGCGGTGCAAGCTCTTGGAATATCTCGTCGAAAAGATCTGAGAGGGGAAAGAGGGCCGATTCCATGGGCTGGTCGTTCAGCTCATAACGCGAAAGCAGGAGCAAGCGGTTAGAAAGGTCCAGGAGGGACTGGTTCGACTGGACCATCTGCTCGAGAAGCGTTGAAATGCCCGGGGGAATACTCCCCCACGCGCCGTCCAACGCAAGATCCATGTTCATGTTCTGGGCCAAAAGGGGCGTCCGGATATCGTGGGAGACACCCGAGACAAGATCTCGAATGACGGCCGCCTGCCGCACAAGGGTCTTGTTTTTATCCTGGAGGTGGTTCAGGAGCTCGAGCCGCCTCAGGAGATCTTCCAGAACCGGAAGAATCTCCTCAAGAATCGAGGCGGCGTCAGCCTCCCGGGGATCAAGGGCAAAAAGAAGAATGTCGCCCTCGCCCCCCGGAGAGAGGCGCGCAACGAGCCCCCCGTCGCTCCCGTTCCTTTCCAGTACCGGAACAAGGCTCAATTGGGAGATGGAATGGGGGCCGAACGGCCGGGACATGAGAAGTGCCAGGGATCCGGGGATGGCTTCGCCCTCCGTCCAGAAGGAAAGATCGGGGGGATCGGAGAGAATGGGCGCGCACCAGTGGCCGTTCCGAACCGCGGCAAAGACGATCCCCCGGGC
>DAHXNG010000102.1 GCA_027366615.1 Nitrospirota bacterium
CTTGAGACCCCTCTCGCCCCGGAACACATCAAGCCCCGGCTTCTCGGCCACTGGGGATCCGACCCCGGACAGAACTTCGTCTGGCTCCATGCGAACCGCCTGATCCGGCGACACGACCTCTCGGCCCTCTTCGTAAGTGGACCGGGACACGGCGCCCCCGCCACGCTGGCCAACGCCTATCTCGAAGGGACCTACTCCGAGGTCTACCCCGACCGGAGCCAGGACCGGGAGGGGATGAAGAACTTCTTCCACCTCTTCTCCCACCCCGGCGGGGTCGGAAGCCACTGCACCCCGGAGACCCCCGGCTCCATCAACGAGGGGGGGGAGCTGGGCTACAGCCTCTCCCACGCTTACGGCGCGGCCTTCGACAACCCCGACCTCCTGGTCGTGGCCGTCATCGGAGACGGAGAGGCCGAAACCGGCCCTCTTGCCACCTCGTGGCACTCGAACAAGTTCTTGAACCCTTCAAAAGACGGGGCGGTTCTTCCCGTCCTTCACCTGAACGGCTACAAGATCGCCAACCCGACCCTTCTCTCCCGCATCCCCGAAGACGAACTCAAAAAACTCTTCGAAGGCTACGGATATACCCCCCACTTCGTGGACGGGAGCGACCCGCTCCCCATGCACCGGCTGATGGCCCGCACGATGGAAAAATGCCTCGCGGAGATCCGCGCCATACAGAAGAAGGCGCGCTCCTCGGGACGTCCGGAGCGGGGCCGATGGCCAATGATCGTCCTTCGTACCCCCAAGGGATGGACGGCACCGAAAGAGGTCGACGGCCATCGGATTGAAGGATCGTTCCGGGCACACCAGGTCCCCATCACGGACGTCGCGACCAACCCGGGCCATCTCAAGATCCTCGAGGGGTGGCTCCGGAGCTATCGCCCCCAGGATCTCTTCGACAAAAACGGCACCCTCCGCCCCGACCTTCAGGCACTGGCCCCCAAGGGGATCCGCCGCATGAGCGCCAACCCCTCGGCAAACGGCGGCCTTGTCCGGGTCCCGCTGCGCCTTCCCGACTTCCGCGACTACCAGGCTCCGGTCCCGAAACCCGGCGGCAGCGAAGACCAGAACACCTACCGGATGGGCCAGTTCCTCCGGGACGTGATGAAGAAGAACCCGGATAACTTCCGCGTCTTCGGCCCGGACGAGACCGCCTCGAACAGGCTTCAGGCCCTCTATGAGGTTTCCGGGAAGGCCTGGATGGGAGAGATCCTTCCCGAGGACGCCGACGGAGGGTATCTCTCCTCCGACGGCCATGTGATGGAGATGCTGAGCGAACACACCCTCGAAGGCTGGCTTGAAGGCTACCTCCTGACCGGCCGGCACGGACTCATCAACACCTACGAAGCCTTCGCCCACATCATCGACTCCATGGTCAACCAGCACGCCAAGTGGCTCGAAAAGTCCCGTGAGGACGTCCCCTGGCGGGCGCCCGTCTCCTCCCTCAACATCCTTCTGAGCTCAACCGTCTGGCGGCAGGACCACAACGGATTCACCCACCAGGACCCGGGATTCCTCGACGTCATGACGAACAAGAGTCCGAACATTGTCCGGATCTACCTCCCGCCGGACGCCAACTGCCTCCTGAGCGTCACCGACCACTGCCTCCGGAGCACCGACTACGTCAACGTCATCGTCGCCGACAAACAGCCCCACCTGCAGTTTCTCGACATGGAGGCGGCCATCCGCCACACCACAGAGGGCATCGGCCTCTGGGACTGGGCCTCGAGCGATGCGGGCGAAGAGCCTGACATCGTCATGGCTTCGGCGGGCGACATCGTGACGATCGAGTCGCTGGCGGCCACGGCCCTCCTGCGAGAGCAGTTCCCCGATCTCAGGATCCGCTTCGTGAACGTCGTCGACCTCTTCCGGCTCGTTCCCCGGAGCGAGCACCCCCATGGCCTTTCGGACCGGGACTTCGACAGCCTCTTTACCGTCGACCGGCCGATCATCTTCAACTTCCACGGCTACCCCTGGCTCATCCACAAACTGGCCTACCGCCGGACGAACCACAAAAATCTCCATGTCCGGGGCTACAAGGAGCAGGGAAGCCTCAACACGCCGCTCCAGCTGGCCATCAGCAATCAGATCGACCGCTACTCCCTTGCGATCGATGCGATCGACCGGATCCCCCGCCTCCAGGCCCGGGGCGCCCACGCCAAGGAATGGCTCAAGGGGCAGATCACAGACCACCTCCTCTACGCCCGGGAAACCGGAACGGACCGGCCGGAGATCGAGGCCTTCCGCTGGCCCTTCGGAACATAGCCCGAAGCCCGATGGAGACGGTCTCTCCTGCTCTTCTTCAGGGGTCCCCCCTTCCCCGCTCCTTCTATGCCCGGGAGACGGTCGAGGTCGCACTCGCCCTTTTGGGAAAGGCCCTGGTCCGGGAATTCGAGGGCAGGCTCCTTGCGGGACGGATCGTCGAGGTGGAGGCCTATCTGGGCACACAAGATCTGGCCTGCCATTCTTCCCGGGGAAGAACCCCCCGGACCTCCGTCATGTTCGGCCCCCCGGGCCATGCCTATGTCTATATGATCTACGGGATGTACCACTGCATGAACGTCGTGACGGAGCCGGAAGGCTCTCCCTGTGCGGTCCTGATCCGGGCGCTCGAGCCGCTTGCGATCCTGCCGGGCTCGACCTCGGGGCCGGGCCGTCTCTGCCGGACTCTGTCGATCGACCGAAGCCTCACCGGCCACAACCTCACCTCTTCCCCCCTCACCATCGTCGACCTTCCCGGAAGCCCCCCGCTGCCCCCCATCCTCAAACGACCCAGGATCGGCGTCTCCTACGCCGGAGAATGGGCCGAAAAACCCCTCAGGTTCTTACTCGAAGGGTCCCCTTTCGTCTCTGCCCCTTAAGCCTCAGGACTGTCCTTTGCCGGACGGACGGCCAGAAGCGCCAGGAAGGTGACCACGGCGGTGGCAGAAAGATAGAGGCCGACCGCCGAAAGCCCCTGTGTCTGGGCCAGGCGGGTCGCGATGTAGGGAGCGGGCGAGGCCCCCACGATCCCGGCCAGATTGAAGGCCAGGGAGGCCCCGGTATAGCGGACCGGGGTAGAAAAGAGCTCGGCCAGGATCGTGCCGGCCGGACCGTAGGTCAGCCCGATGACGGAGAAGCCGGCCACGAAGAAGAGGAGCAGGCGGCCCGGATGGTGGGCGGCCATCATGGGGGCAAAGGCCAGTCCGAAGAAAAAGATAAGGACGGTGGCGATCAGCATCGCCTCCCTCGCACTCCGCCGGTCCGCATAGCGGGCCGAAATGGGGATAAAAAGGGCGAAGCAGAGGACGCCGGCCATCTGGACGAGAAGGAAGCTCTCCCGGGAATACCCCAGCCGGGAGGTCCCCCACCCCAGGGCAAAGACGGTCATCAGGTAGAATAGAACGAAGGTCGAGAAGAGCGAGAAGATCCCGGCCAAAAGGGCCCCCGGATGCCGGAGAAGGACCGCCGCGACGGGAAGGCGCACCTCCTCGCCCCGCGAGAGAGTCCGGGCGAACTCCGGCGTCTCGAGAATCCGGAGTCTGATCCAGAGGCCAAGAAAGACCAGAATCGCGGAAAGCACGAAGGGAATGCGCCAGCCGTAGGCGAGAAACTCAGCGCGGGTGGTGAAGCGGGAGAGAAGAAGGAAGATCCCGGTGGAGAGAATGAAGCCGGCCGGGGCTCCGAGCTGGGGAAACATGCCGAACCAGGCCCGCTTGCCGGGAGGAGCGTTTTCGGTGGCAAGGAGGACCGCCCCGCCCCACTCGCCCCCCAGGCCAATCCCCTGCCCCAGGCGGCACAGGGCGAGGAGAAGGGGGGCCCAGAGCCCCGCGCTGTGATAGGTCGGCAGGAGCCCGATCGCGACCGTAGAGACCCCCATCGTCAAAAGGGAGGCCACGAGCGTCGCCTTCCTTCCGACCCGGTCGCCGAAGTGGCCGAAGAGGACCGCTCCGACCGGGCGCGTCAGAAAGGCTAAGGCGAAGGTGGCCAGGGACTGGAGCGTGGCGGCGGAGGCGTCTCCCGGAGGAAAAAAAAGGGCGGGAAAGACGAGGACCGAGGCCGTGGCGAAGATGTAGAAGTCGAAGAACTCGATGGTGGTTCCGACGAGGCTGGCCAGAAG
>DAHXNG010000105.1 GCA_027366615.1 Nitrospirota bacterium
GACTCCCCGGAGAGAAGGACGTCGGCCATGGTATAAAACCCGGGGGGGCGACCCAGGAGAAAGGCTGCCGCCCGCACCGCTCCCCGCGCAAAGACCTCCCGGCTTTCCGCCCGGTGGGTCAGCTCGAGACGTTCTCCGGGGCCGAGGAAGAAGACGGTATGGTCACCGGGAACGTCCCCGCCCCGAAGGGCCATCACCCCGATGGCATTGGGCTCCCGTTCCCCCGTCAGTCCGTGCCGGACAAAGACGCCTGTCTGGGAGAGGGCTTGATCCCGGGCCTGAGCGACCGCCTCCCCAAGAAAGAGCGCCGTGCCGCTCGGAGCATCCTTCTTGTGGCGGTGATGGATCTCGAGGATCTCACAGTCGAAGCCCTCGAGGCTCCGGGCGGCCTGCCCCGCAAGAAGGGCCAGGAGGTTGACCCCCAGGCTCATGTTCGGAGACCAGAGAATCGGAATATGCGCCCCCATCTCCCGCACAAAGTCCCGGTCCTCCGGAGTGAGGCCGGTCGTTCCGATAACGAGGGGAACCCGGGCCCCGGCAAAAGCCTCGACGGTTTGCCGGAGGCCCTCCGGCTGGGAAAAATCGATACCCACCCCGCATCGGGCAAGGCCCGGGGCAAGGTCGGATTCAAAGACGATCTCGGAAGCTCCCGGAACCGGCCGCCCCGAAAGAGGCGATCGGGACGACTCGATCGCCGCGCCGAGACAGAGCCTTGGGTCGTCGAGCAAGACGTTCGAGATCTCCCGGCCCATCCGTCCCCCCGCCCCGACGAGGACAACCTTCGTTCGGCCGGCCTTCATTTCGCGCCTTTTCCGGGTATTCCCATGGCAGAAAGAACCTTCTCGAGCCGGGCCCGGTTCGCAAGCTCCATGGGAATGAGCGGAAGCCGCAACGCCCCCCCCATGATCCCGGCGATCTCCATCGCGGTCTTGATGGGGATGGGGTTGGTCTCAAGCCCTAAGGCCCGGTGAAGGGGCACCAGCTCCCGATGGATCGCCAGCGCTCCGGCAAGGTCGCCCGAGAGGGCTTTGTCGCAGAGATCAGCCATCTTCCGGGGAACGAGATTGGCCGAGACGGAGATCGTCCCATGCCCTCCCAGGGCGAGGATCGGATAGGTGAGGACATCGTCGCCGGAGTAAACCGCCATGCGACCCTCGAGACGGTCCATGAGATCGATCACCTGGGAGATGCTGCCCGAGGCCTCCTTGACCCCGACATAGGACTGGATCCCGGCGAGCCGGGCGACCGTCTCGGGAAGCATGTTGACCCCGGTGCGGACCGGAACGTTGTAGATCACCATGGGAAAAGAGACCCGGGAGGCCAGCGTCTCATAGTGGCGGACGAGCCCCTCCTGCGTCGGACGGTTGTAGTAGGGGGTGATCACCAGGGCCCCGTCGGCTCCGGCTTTCTGGGCGGCCTTTGTCAGGGCCACCGCCTCTTCCGTGCTGTTTGACCCCGTCCCGGCCAGAACCTTCACACGTCCCGCCGCCTGCTCGACTGCGATACGGATCACCTTTTCATGCTCTTCGTGGGTCAACGTCGCGGACTCTCCCGTGGTTCCGACGGGGACGATGACCCGCGTCCCCTCCTTCACATGGAAGTCCACGAGGTGGCGGAGAGACTTCTCGTCGAGCCGTCCTCCCTGCCCTGCACGGTCATTTTCGAACGGCGTGACCAGCGCCACCATGGAGCCTGCGAACACCCTTTGTTTCCTCCTTGCAAGGAGATGGCGGGAGAGAT
>DAHXNG010000106.1 GCA_027366615.1 Nitrospirota bacterium
TTGATGACCCGGAGGGGACGACCCGCCCGGGCGGCTCCCAGCATTGCCGTGACGAAGTTCCCCCCCTTCTGCCCCGAGCCCCGGCCGCCGTAAAGGCCGCAGGTCCGCACGATGGTGGCGCGCTCCCAGGCGGCCAGGACCAGACTCTCCCCCGTCGCCTTCGAGAGCCCGTAGACGGAGAGGGGGCGGGGACAGGACTCCTCGGTATAGGGGATCTGCTCCTCCTCGTTGATCCCTCCGCTCATGACATAGTCGGTCGAAAAATGGAGAAGATCCGTTCCGGCATCCCGGCAGGCCAGGGCCAGGGCCCGGGGAAGGAAGGCGTTCATCTCGAAACACTCCCGGATCTCCGTCTCGGCCCTGTCGACCGCGTTATAGGCGCTCGTGTTGACGACGAGGTCAAATCGCGCCTCCCGGATCCTCTCCATAGATCGGGGGTCTGTCATATCGAAGTCGGGACGGTCGAGGGGAACCACGTCAACCGGCGGCCGTCCCCCTGTGGTCCCGGCGGGGATCCGGGAGAGAAGGTCCGAGCCCAGCTGGCCGCGGGAGCCGACAAGTCCGATGCGAAGGGGAGAGGGCATGGGGATCCTTTCCTGAAGGGGGGCGTGGCTCCGCAGTCGATGCGGGCGGGTGTCCGTGGCGATCCGGGGAGCAATCTGTCATAATATCGGGGTCGGAAGAGCTCCCGGGGTGCCGCCTTGTTTTTTGGGGGTTCTGCCTGACTGCCTGGTATCTTAGCACAAGACCGAAAAGGCTCCTCTCCCCTTTTCCCGTCGGGAAAGGGCGGAGAGGCCGCCGATCAACGACGAAAGGGTGTTCATGCGCTATCTTGTCACAGGGGGAGCGGGTTTTATAGGGTCCAATCTCGTTGCCCGGCTCGAGGCCGAGGGCCACGAGGTCACGGTGATCGACGATCTTTCCTCGGGCCATTTCAAGAACCTGATCGGCTTTCGTGGGGATTTTTATGCCGAGGATATTTCAGGGATGGACCTCGTCTCCGTCTTCTCCGGACGCCCCTCCTTCGATGCGGTCTTCCACCAGGCCTCCATCACCGACACCACCGTCATGGACCAACGGCTCATGATGCACAAAAATGTCGAAGGCTTCCACCGGGTGATCGACTATGCCCTGCGCCATACCATTCCGGTGGTCTACGCCTCTTCTGCTGGTGTCTACGGCGCGAACCCGAGCCCCCAGACGGAGAGCCAGATCTCCTCCCCCATGAACGTCTATGGTTTTTCCAAGGCCGTTCTCGACAATGTCGCCCAGAGGGCGGCGAAGGGGTATGCGAAGACGATCGTGGGGCTCCGCTATTTCAATGTCTTCGGCCCGGGAGAGGACTTCAAGGGGCCCGCCGCCTCCATGATCTACCAGCTTTACCGTCAGATGAAGGGAGGCTCGGCGCCCCGGATCTTCAAATGGGGAGAGCAGGGGCGGGACTTCGTCTACGTGAAGGATGTGGTCGAGGCCAATATTCTGGCGCTTTCCTCGCGCCGCTCGGGAAGCTTCAATGTGGGGTCGGGGAGCTTCACCACCTTCAATACCCTCGTCGATACGATCCGCGAGACGCTAGGACTCGATGTGAAGACCGAGTACTTCGACAACCCCTACGACTTCTACCAGGAGCATACCCACGCCGCCATCGAATTGGCCGGGGAGGCCTTTGGCTACTCTCCGAAAACCCCTGTGGTCGAAGGTATCCGCGAGTATGTCCGGATCCTCGAGTCCCGGGGACGATAGCGTCCGGAGGGGGCGGATGAGCCCCGAACCCTACAGAAGGGGCTTTTTTTTTCGCGGAGCCCTTCTTCTTCCTGCCCTCCTTTTCTTTGGTCTCTGGCTCCTTTGGCCTGAACTCTCTTTTTCTGCCCCCTCCCGTCCGG
>DAHXNG010000107.1 GCA_027366615.1 Nitrospirota bacterium
AAATAACTTTCCCGATTCTTGACGGAGTGGATTTTCGTGCTAGAATAAGAGTGAGTTAATGGAGGAGTGCGAAAAGCAATATCACGGTCAGGAGAGTCCTGATGAAGATAGTGCCGATGGGAGTTGCGGAGAGTGGGGAAAGGCCGGCCGGGCCGGGGAGAGATGTGCGCTCCCGTCTGGTGTCCGCGACCTCTACTCCTTTGCGCTCAGCCCAATCGGCCTTCTCCGGCCGCCCCGCCTTCTCCGTTCTCTCGGGGGAGCGGTCGTCTCCCCGGCCCATGCAGGAGACCTCTTCAGACATGGGCGTCGTCTCCCGGGTCCTTGCCGGAATTGATGCGGTCGGCTCGACCCCGGCCGAGGTCTCCGTCTACTCCCAGCCGATGGGTCGGAGTATCGTTACCGATGTCGTCGTTCACCAGACCGATGAGGGGGACGGGACCCGAAAGATCGGGAACCACTGGCAGGGAGCGGCGATTCCCGCTCCGGCTCCTCCCGTTTCCAACGGAATCGGCGCGGGTGGCCTTCGGGTCGGTGCCTATGAAGAGAGCCGGAATGCGGCCCGCGAAGCCTATATGATGTTTCAGGGGATGAAGGTCAACCAGACGGCATAGGGGCGGAGAAGAGATGTTCTCTTTTTCGCACCCTCCCCTGTCCGAATGCACTGAGCGAGGAAGCAATGGCCTTCGGTGTCAATAATGTGACAAATCTGGACCAGCCTGTTGGAAGGGTCGAGCCCCGCTCCCGGGTGGAGGAGAGGACGGCCGTCCGCAAGAACGAGGAGGCTGTCCGGCAGGATGAGGAGCGGTCAAGAAGCCGGGAGCAGGAGGCACAGAAGCAGGAGTCTGCCCGCGCCACCCCCCGGCGCCGGGTTGATTTTTTTGCCTGAGGACTCCCGCATCCCACCAACAGGCCCGACAGGTCCAACAGGCCAAACAGAAATGTCCAAAGAGGCTGGAGCGTTTTCCTCCCGGCATTCCCCGTCAGATCTCCCCGATGATTCGTCTCGCCGCTCTTCTCAGCCCTCAAATTCCTCTGGGGTTAGCCCCCATCCGTCACTTAACGTCGAAGACAGACTTCCCGTTCTCTTTCTTCAGGACTCCCCTGCCGGAGGCGGTGCCCCGTCGCCGGGCTTCCGCCGGAGACCGCTCATAGCCTTTCCCCGGGGGGCCTCGCTTCCCGAGACGGAGATCCCCTGGATTGGGCTCTTCCAGTCTCTCGACATGCGGCTGGGACGCATCCTGGACAGCCTTGGCCGGCTCTCCCGGGGGGAGCCCCTTTTTCTCCCGGAGGTTCTTCCGGTCCGGCTCTCGGAGGTCGCCGCGACCTTCCCGTCTGAAGGCGCTCTTGCGGCGGGGACGACGGGCCGCCTGATCATCGAGCTTCCCACTCTTCCCGTCGGGGAGATCGACTGCATGCTGACGATCGTCAGCTCCGAGCCTCTCAGCTCGGGAGAATTCCTTGTGACAGGTCTCTGGAAGGGGCTCGAAGGCGAGATGCACGAAACCCTCCTCCAGTATCTGATCCTCCGCCAGCGCGAGATCCTGGCCTTCCGATCCCACGTCATCCCCTCCTGACCGACCCGGTTTTTCCTGTTCACTTATTGAGTATGTCAATAGAATGGCGCCTGGACAGTTCGGGGCCAGTTCAGGGGATAAGTCCGTCTCTCTGGGCTTTTTCTCCCTTGTCTCGTACGATCACCGTCTCTCCCGGAGCCACTCCTCCCGTGACCTGGGAGACCAGTCCGTCGGTGGCCCCGACGGTGACCGCCACCGGGACGACCGACCACCCTGTCCCCTTCCTCTTCAGGAGGAAGACATAGGTGACGTTCCTGGCCCGTAGGATATGCTTGTCCTGGAGGTATCGAGAGGGGGGACGATAGACGAGGGCGCCATTGGGGACCGTGAGGGCGTTATTGATCTCTCCTGTATGGATGGTGACGGTGGCGGTCATTCCGGGCTTCAGGGCCTCATCGGGGTTGGGGACGGTGGAGAGCACGTCGTAGGTCACCACATGGGAGACCGTCCGGGGGTGGTCCCGGACAACGGTGACAGCTCCCCGGAAGAGACGGTCGGGATAGGCCGGAACCCGGAAGGAGACCTCCAGGCCGGAAACGATGGCCCCAATATCGGCCTCTGAGACCCGGGTGTCGAGGCGCATCATGCGGAGGTCATGGACGATGGTAAAGAGGCGGGGGGTCTTGAATGCCGAGGTGACGGTCTGGCCGATCTGAACCTTGCGGGCGATGACCACGCCGTCGATAGGAGATCGGATCGTCGTGTAGGAAAGGTCGGTCCGGGCAAGATTTAACGCGGCCGAGAGCTGTCGTTTTGTGGCGAGGTCCATCATAAGCTGGGCCCGGTCGGTGTCGTAGGTGCTCCGGGCGATGATGTGATGGGCAAGGAGGTCGCGATCCCGAACCATCTGTATCTTGTCGAGGGAGATCTTTGTCGAGATCTTTGAGAGGTTGGACTCCGCCTGGGCGACCTGGGCCTGGTAGATGGCCGGGTCGATCTGGGCGAGGATCTCTCCCCGGGTCACGCGAGAGTTGAAGTCGACGTTGATCCTGGTGATGATGCCGCTGACCTGGGCGCCCACATGGACGGTCTTCATCGCCTTGAGTCGGCCGGTTGCCGTGACTGTGCGATGGAGTGTGCCCCGGACGACGGGCTTTGTCACGAAGGGCGGAGCCGACGGATGATGGTGGTGGCGGAGGAAGAGCCCGAATCCCCCGAGAAGAAGGGGCAGCAGGATCCAAGCGGCACGTTTTTTTTGTGTGGCGTTCATGCAAGGTCTCCGGATCGAGAGTGGGAACCTCCGGGGGGGCTTCCCGGACTCCTGTCCAGTATACGCGAGTCGTGGTTGGGCGTGGGGTTCACTCGTATCTCAAGGCCTCCATCGGGTCGAGCCGGGAGGCGCTCCAGGCGGGGTAGAGTCCAAACAGTGTGCCCAGGAGAGTCGCCCCGGCCACGGTCAGAAAGAGCCCCTCCCACGGGATGGGGGTTGGCCAGCCCACGAGAAGATGGATACCGTCGAGAAAGAGGATCCCGCCGACTCCTCCGGCCAGGGCCCCGAAGAAGGAGAGGGCGGCGGCCTCGGAGAGAAACTGGACGAGGATATCGCGGGGTCTGGCCCCGATGGCCATCCGGATCCCGATCTCCCGGGTGCGTTCCCGGACTGAGACCAGCATGATGTTCAGGATGCCGACTCCGCCGACGATGAGCGAGATGGAGGCGATCAGGGCCAGAAGAACGGTCAGGATCAGGGAGATCCTGTTGGCCGTCTTGGAGATGTCGCTCATGGCCTGGATCTCAAAGTCCGACCGGCCGCCGGTGGGAATGTGGTGGCGCAGGCGAAGGATCCCCCGGATCTCCCGCTTGGCCGCATCGACGCGGTCGGGAGATGTGGCCGCTGCGAGGATGACCCCCACGTAGCTGACTCCCATGATCTGGCTCTGGAGTGTCGTGAGGGGGACGACCACCATGTCGTCCTGGTTCATGCCCATCGGCGACTGCCCCTTGGAGGAGAGGATCCCGATGACCCGAAAGGGGGAGTGGTTGATCTGGACGAACTTGCCGACTGGGTCTTCGAGTCCGAAGAGCCGTGTGGCGACGATGCGTCCGAGCACTGCGACTCGTGCCATGCCGCGCTCTTCCTCCTCCCCGAAGAATCCTCCCCGGGCCAGTCGCCAGTCCCGGACCGGAAGGTAGCTGGGCTCGGCGCCAAGTATGACCGTCGACCAGTTGGCGTGGGGGCTTTGGACCTGGGCGGCGGTGCGCAGGGCCCCGGAGGCGTTCCAGATGTCGGGGCACTGGCGACGGATCGCTCGGGCATCGTCGGCCGTCAGGGTGGTTTCCGTTCCCCCGCCGACCTGGGCTCCCGAGTCGGTGACGCTTCCGGGAATGACGACGAGGAGGTTGGGTCCGAGGTTCTGGATGCTCCGGAGGACAAGGCTTTTGGCTCCGAAGGCGATCCCTGTCAGCACGACCACAGAAAGGACCCCGATGAGGATCCCGAGCGATGTCAAAACCGATCGGTAGGGGTTTCTGAGGAGGGAGCGCATGCCCAGGATCACCAGAGTCATTGCGGGTCCTCAGGAAGTCCGTCGCGGACGCGGAAGGTCGTCTGTGCGTGGCGGGCGACCTCCATGTCGTGCGTGACAAGGACAAGGGTCGTCGAAAAGCGGCTCTGGAGGGAGAGGAGCAGGTCCAAAATCGTGGCGGCCGATCGGCTGTCGAGGTTGCCGGTCGGTTCATCGGCCAGGAGAAGGCCCGGGGAGGCGGCGATGGCGCGGGCGATGGCCACCCGCTGCTGTTGTCCGCCCGAGAGCTGGGAGGAGGTATGGCGTTCCCTGTCGCCCATACCGACAGAGGCAAGGAGATCCCGGGCTCGTTCCCGACGTTCCCGGGCGGGGAGGCGGCGGTAGAGGAGGGGAAGCTCGACATTTTCAATGGCAGAGGTGCGGGGGATCAGCTGGAAGTTCTGGAAGACGAATCCGACAGAGCGATTTCTGAGGACGGCCCGTTCCGAGGGAGAGAGGGTATCGACCCGGCGATTGTCATAGAAGACCGCCCCAGAGGTGGGGCGGTCGAGAAGACCCATGAGATGGAGGAGGGTGGACTTCCCGGAGCCGGAGCTTCCGACGATGGCCACAGACTCCCCTGCCGGAATGGAGAGGGAGATCCCCCGGAGGGCGGGGAGCTCTTCTCCCGATACGGTGTAGATCTTGGTGACGGCTTCGAGACGGACGGAGAGTCCCGGGCCGTCCCTAACGACCACGGGGCGTTACCGGCTCTTTTTGACGAGATGGCTCTTCTTCGATGCGTAGAGAGCCATGGCCTCCTCAATCGATTTCTTGGCCTCGGCGTTGCTGAGAACGTCGCTGACGGTGACCTGCTTGTTTTCGAGTGTCTTGTAGTCCTTGAGAAACTGGGTAAGTTCCCGGACGCGGTGGGGGATGATGTCTTCGATATGCCGGTACTGTCCCCACTCCGGATCCTTGACCATGACCGCCACGATCTTGTCGTCTTTTTCTCCCCCGTCCTCCATGTTGATGATGCCGATGGGGCGAACCACGACGATGGAGTTGGACTGGAGGGGTTCCGAGGAGAGGACGAAGACGTCGAGAGGGTCGTTGTCTTCGCAGTAGGTCTGGGGGATGAGTCCATAGTTTGCCGGATAATAGACGGCGCTGTGAAGAATCCGGTCCACTCTGATCAGGCCGGTCTCCTTGTCGAGTTCGTATTTGACCCGTGAGCGTGCCGGGATCTCGATGAAGGCCTGGATTTCGTGAGGGGCGTTATCGCCCAGGGAAAGATCGTGCCAAGGGTTAAACATTCAGTCCTCCGGGGTTGGCT
>DAHXNG010000109.1 GCA_027366615.1 Nitrospirota bacterium
GAGTTCTTTCCGCAGTCGCAGGTCGTCACCGACCCCTTCTTGACGTGATAGTGCTTGTGGTCCTTCCGGTGGATCACCTCGCCCCTGATATGGTAGGTGTAGAGAACCTGAGTGCTGTTCATGGAGTAGAACTGCTTCGTCTTGACCTTCCCGTGGTAGAGGACCGCCTCTCCCGTGAGAAGGTTCGCCCGGATCCGCTCCCCCTCCATGGTCGTCCGAGGGCCCTTGAAGATGACATGGCCGGCTCCCCAAACGACATTGGTCTCCTTGTTCAGGATAAGAGAATCGGCCTTGAGCGACCATAAATGGCGGGAGATATAGGCATGGCCGTTGGCATGGAGGAGGTTGGTCTTCCGGTTGAGCCTGATGTGGTCGGCCATAACCACGACCTTGTCCGTATCCGGAGATTTTGCCGGGGAGGCCACATTTGAGGATTGCAGGTCCGCGGCCCGAGCCTCTCCCCCCTGAAAGGGAAGGAACGGGAAGAGGGCGAGACCAAGCCATAAGGGCCACCCCGGGAGCTTCCAAATGTTCAAGACCCCTCCGTCAGGGGGAGATCCCTTTCGTTTCCTGAAAAAAGCACACCTTCAGCGGGGGGGATGAAGTAGGGGCGAACCGCCCCGACAAGGTAGAGAGAACCGGCCACGACAAGGGTCCGGCCGTCCTTCTCCCGGGCCCAGTCCAAGGCCCGTTCAAGAAGGGCCGGCACGGCGCCCCGGTCGACCGGGACCCCCTCGATCTTCTCGATCCCCCCGACAAAACTCTCCATCTCCTTCGATGAGGCCCACGACCGCCCCCGGAGAGCGTTCGGGTCAGGCCCTTGCCCTTCGTCCCGGAGGTGCGCAAAAAAGAATGCCCCGGGCCTTTGGGCGGCACTGGCAATAGCTTTGAGCATTTTCCGCCAGTCCTTGTCGGCGTGGAACGCAAGAACCCAGCCTGTCGTGGCCCCGGATCCGAAGCGGTCGCGAAGGGATTCGAGGAGCCGGTCCATCGCCTCGGGGTTGTGTGCACCGTCAAGAATCGTGATCGGGGAGCGGGAGACGGTTTCGAATCGGCCGGGATTGGTCGCCGCTTGAACACCCTCCCTGATCGACCCCGGAGAGAGCGCAAGCGGGCTCCACTCGAGCGCTGCCACCGCCCCCGCCACATTGTCCGCCTGGTAGGTCGCCGTCAACGCCGGAGAAAAGCCTCTCTCCCCCCAACGTCCCCGATAATGCAAGAGTCGGCTTCCTGTTTCGACACTCTCCGGCCCCTCCCAGCGAGAAGAAAAGTCCCTTCCGGAGAGCACCGGGAGAAAGCCCGTCGTCCGTGCCCTCTCCAAAAAGGCCCGCCGGAGGGCCAGGTCATGGAGCGTCGCCACAAAGGGTCTCCCCGGCCGACCTACCGCCACCTTCTCCTCAAAGATCCGCTCGATTCCGGGACCGAGGATCTCTTCGTGGTCGAGCGAGACCCCGGTCAGGAGAGTGACCGCAGGGTCGCACACAGTGGTCGCGTCCCATCGCCCTCCCATGCCCGCCTCAAGGATCACGGCATTGCAGCCGGAGCGGGAGAAAGCCAGAAATGCGACGACCGTGAGGAGCTCGAAGAAGGTCAGTTCAACGGAAAGAGACGAAGAGAGTGCGAACACCTCCCGGACAAGGTCCGAGAAGACAGCGGAAGGGAGAAGATCTCCCGAGAGGGTGATGCGCTCCCGGACATCGGAGAGATGGGGAGAGGTGTAGCGTCCCGTCCGGTAGCCGGCCTTCCGGAGGATGGATTCGAGAAGGCAGGCCGTCGACCCCTTCCCATTGGTCCCGACGACCTGGATCGTAAAGGGACCCCGTTCGGGATGCTCCAATGCTGCGAGAACCGCCCCGACCCTCTCGAGACCCGGATTGACCCCGAAATGCAAAAGCCCTGACAGGATGGCCTTGACGTCATCCGGTCCCGTCACCCCTTCCCGCTCCCCTGACAGACCGCAGAGGTGGAGAGGGAACGGTCGGACCCCAGATGGCAGAGAAGCTGGGCCAATGTTTCCTTGAGGTTCTTGCGCTCGACGATCATGTCGATAAAGCCGTGTTCAAGGAGAAACTCCGCCCGCTGGAATCCCTCGGGAAGCTGCTGGCGAATGGTCTGCTCAATGACGCGCGGACCGGCAAAGCCGATCAGGGCCCGGGGTTCCGCCATGATGACATCCCCCAGCATGGCAAAGCTCGCCGTGACGCCTCCGAAGGTGGGGTCTGTCAGAACGGTCAGGTAGGGGATCCCTGCCTTCCTGAGCCGGCCGACGGCCGCCGATGTCCGGGCCATCTGCATGAGCGAGAAGATCCCCTCCTGCATCCGGGCCCCGCCGGAGGCGGTGACGAGGATCAGGGGCCTTCGGGTCTCAAGGGAGCGATCTGCCGCCCGCACGACCTTTTCCCCGACGACAGATCCCATGGATCCCCCCATAAAGTGGAAGGAAAAGAGACCAAGGACCGCAGGGATCGTAGAAATAAGGCACTCACCGACCCGAACGGCATCCTCGAGTCCAGTTTTTTTCTGTGCGGCACGGATCCGGTCGACGTACCTCTGGCTGTCGGAAAAGGCAAGGGGGTCCGATGAGACCACCTCCCGGGCAAACTCCAAGAAGCTTCCGGTATCGACAAGCTGTTCGAGACGCTCCTCAAGGGTGATGGGAAAGTGATAGTTGCACTTCGGGCAGACCTTGCCCGCCCGGTCCACCTCCTTGCGATAGACAATCTGCCGGCAGTGGTTGCACTTGATCCAGAGCCCTTCCGGGATCCGAACCTTCTTTTCGGCATCCTCCCGCGCCCCCGCCTTCTCTGCAGATTTCTTTTCGGCCCCCGGCCTGTCAAGCCAGCCCATTCTCTTCTTCTCCTTCACGAAAGTCGTCCTGCCCTGTCTCGCGCCGCCACGAATTCAAGAAATGTCTTCTCCCAAAGATCGGTCTGCCGCTCGTCCTTGACCAGCCGGCTGCCGACAATGACTCCGTCGGCAAATCCCAGAACCTCTTGCGCCGTCTCTCCGGAGGAGACACCGAACCCCATGCAAACCGGAAGCGCTGTCCACTCCCGGAGCTGCCCCACCATCTTCCGGGCGGAGTCGGTAATCGAGAGGGCAGCCCCGGTTGTCCCCATGAGCCCCACATAATAGACGAACCCCCGGGACTCCCGGACGATGCGCCGCGCCCTGTCGGGATCGGTCGTCGGAGAGACAAATCCCACAAGGTTGATCCCGAACTCCCGGAAGACGGGGCGATAGTCCCGCGCATCCTCAAAGGAGAGGTCCGGGATCACGACCCCTGCGATCCTCCCCGTTGCCCGGGCTTTTTCGCAAAAGGCCCGGAGCCCCATGTGGTGGAAGAGGTTGAAATAGGTCATAAGATAGATCGGGGGCAGATCCTCTCGCGGGATCGACCCGATCCAGTCGAGAAGGGAGGAGATCGCCGTCTCGTGACGGAGAGATCTCTGCGCTGCGGCCTGGATCACCGGGCCGTCGGCCGTCGGATCGGAGAAGGGAACGCCCAGCTCAACCGCAAAGACGCCCCGGGAGGCGGCAATCTTCAGGTAGTGACGGGTGGACTCAAGGTCCGGATCCCCTGCCACAAGATAGGGGATGAGCGCCGGAGGCGAGACCCCTCTTTTCCAGACGGGGGCATTCCGGTTTGCTCTCTTGTCCGGCGCGATCACAGGATCTCCCCTTTTTCTTCCAGGATCCGGGAGACCTCCATCACATCCTTGTCCCCCCGCCCCGACAGGTTCACGAGAATATTCTGGTCTGCCCTCATCGTTTTGGCGAGACGAAGGGCATAGGCGATGGCATGGGAGCTCTCGAGCGCCGGAATGATCCCTTCCGTGCGGGAGAGAGTTCTGAACGCCTCCAGCGCCTCCTCGTCCCCGACGGAGTCGAAGGCGATCCTCCCGGTTTCCCGGTAGTAGGCCAGCTCCGGTCCAACGGCCGAGTAGTCAAGTCCGGCCGAAACCGAGTGGGTATTCTCGATCTGGCCGTCTCCGTTCTGGAGAACGTAGGTACGTGTCCCCTGAAGGACCCCCACCGATCCACCGGAAAACCGCGCGGCATGCTCCCCCGGCGAGAGGGAGCGTCCTCCGGCCTCCACTCCGAACATGCGGACCTTCGTATCGGCGATGAACGGATGAAAGAGGCCGATGGCATTGCTGCCACCACCGACGCAGGCGACAAGGGCGTCGGGGAGAACTCCCTCCGCCTTCAGAAACTGCCTCCTGGCCTCCTTCCCGATGATCGACTGGAAGGTCCTGACCATCAGCGGGAAAGGATGGGGACCAAAGGCCGTTCCCAGGAGGTAATGGGTCTCCCCCACGGTACGGGACCAGTCCCTGAGAGCTTCGCTGATCGCATCCTTGAGCGTCCGGCCGCCGAGCTCCACGGGATTCACCTTCGCCCCCAGAAGCTTCATGCGAAAAACATTGAGGGCCTGACGGCGAACGTCCTCCGATCCCATGTAAATCTCGCACTCAAACCCCAGGCGTGCGGCCACCGTCGCAGTGGCAACCCCGTGCTGGCCGGCTCCGGTTTCCGCGATAAGACGGCGCTTTCCCATCCGGGCGGCCAGAAGCCCCTGCCCCACGGCATTGGTAATCTTGTGGGCTCCCGTATGATTCAGATCTTCCCGCTTGAGCCAGATACGGGCTCCCCCGGCCTCCTTCGAAAGGGAAAGCGCCGGGTAGAGCGGGGTGGGGCGTCCGGAGTAGTTGGAAAGCATCCCTAGAAAGGTCTTTTTAAACGCTGGATCCTTCCACCCCGACCGAAAGGCATGCTCAAGCTCGTAGAGGGCCGCCATCAGAGTCTCGGAAACAAATCTCCCGCCAAACTCCCCGAAGTATCCCCGAAGATCGGGAAGAACGGGGGAGGCCTTCCCGGTTGAACCCGGCACCGTCTCCGCCTTCAAGCCCTCACCTCCCGACTGCGAACATTCTCTACAAACGCCCTGATCCGCCCCTCCTCCTTAACCCCGGGACGGGACTCAACCCCCGAAGAGACATCGACGCCGAAGGGACGACAACCCCCCAAAGAATCAAGCGCCAACCCGACGGAGTCCGGCGAGAGTCCTCCCGACAGGACAAGGGGGAGGGGCCATTTGACCTCGCTCAGCGCGGCATAGTTCCACCCCTCTCCCGTTCCGCCCAACCCTTTTTCGGAGCGACCCTCTACCAGGAGACGGAAGGCCCCGTGGGGGGCATCGAGTGGCGCGCGACCGTCCCAGCGAACCACATGCATCCAGGGAACGCCGAAAGAGGAGAGACGTCCGTACTCCTCCCGACCCAGGGGGCCCCCGTGCCATTGAATGAGATCGATCTCGACCCGGTCGACGACCTCCCCGATCTTCTCCCAGTCGGTTTCGGTAAAGACACCGACCTTCTCAAGCCGTTTCCCGGCGGCAAGGGCGATCTCAGCCGCCCGGTCGACCGAAAGAGTCCGGGACGATCGCGATGAAAAGATAAGACCCATCGCATCGGCCCCCGCCGCATCCACAAGGATGGCATCCTCGGGGCGGGTAATTCCACAGATCTTAATCCACAATCCCACGAAACTCCTCCAGTGCACGTCCCGGATCGGACGCAGAAAGAAAGCTCTCCCCGACAAGCAGGGCATCAACGCCAAGATCCGCCATTCGCCGATAGTCGGCGTGTGTCTTCAGCCCGCTTTCCGCAACACGGACAACCCCTTCGGGAAGACCGGCCAGAAGACGCGCCCCCCGCGCAAGATCGATCTCCAGGGTATCGAGATCCCGACTGTTGACCCCCACCATGAGCGCGCCGGCCGAGAGAGCCTCCTCCACCTCGCGGTCCGAATGAGTCTCGACAAGCACCGACATCCCGAGAGAGCGCCCCAGGGAGAGAAGCTGTTTCAGAAGGTCGCCCGGAAGGATCCTCACGATAAGAAGCAGGATATCCGCCCCGGCGGCCCGGCTTTCGAAGACCTGGTAGGGATCGACGACAAAATCCTTCCGAAGGATTGGAAGCGCCTCTCCAGCCGGACTTTTACGCACAGCGGCGAGATCGTCGAGGGATCCTCCGAAGAACTCGCCGTCGGTCAGGATCGAAAGGGCCGCCGCCCCGGAGATTCGGTAGGATTCCGCGATCGAGAGGGGGTCGTAGGGATCCCGGATCAGCCCGCGCGAAGGGCTCCTCCTCTTCATCTCGGCAATGATCCCGGGAAAATTCTCTCCAGTATCCGCGCGGGAGGCCGGAGAAAAGGGACGAACGGGCGGCGCAACGGCCAATGCCTTCTCGACTGCGGCAAGAGGACGACGAAGACAGGCCTCCTCCACCTCCAGCCTCTTGCGGGAGACGATCTGCTCAAGGAGTGTCATACGGCCGGAAAGCTCCCCTTCCACCGTTTAAGCACTCCCAGAGCCTTTCCCGAGTTGATCGACTCCCGGGCCAGCATAACCCCCTCCGTCAGGCTCGAGGCCGCTCCCGCAACAATAAACCCCGGGGCTGCCCCCGCCAGAACCCAGTCCCGAAGGGGAAACGGCTCTCCGGCCAGTACCCGGCCGATCAAGTCGGCATTTCTCTTTTTGTCCCCGCCGCGGGCGGCTTCGAGGGGCGAAGGGGGGAGCCCGAAGTCTCTGGCGGTGACCTCCATCCGGCTCCTCCGGCCTCCCGACAGATGAAGGATGGTCGTGGTAGAAGAGAGATTGACCTCGTCGAGTCCGTCTCCGTGAAGGGCCATGACCTCGGTACTTCCCGTCTTCTCCAGCACATCGACAACCGTCTCGATCTTTTGGCGGTCATAGACCCCCACCACCTGTCGCTTGACCTTCGCCGGGTTCGACAGGGGGCCCAAAAGGTTGAAGATCGTCCGGACTCCGAGTTCACGCCTCACCGCCGCCGCCACGCGAAGGGCCGGGTGGTAAAGGGGGGCAAAGAGAAAGGTCAGCCCGTTCAAAAGAAAAAGACGAGCCGCCTCCTCGGGAGTGATATCGACGGCTATCCCCAGGGCCTCGAGTACATCGGAGGAGCCGGCAAGGCTGGACACTGCCCGGTTCCCATGCTTCACCACCGGAACACCCCCCCCGGCCAGAACAAAGGAAACTGCCGTCGAAAGGTTGACCGTCCCGGCACGATCACCCCCTGTGCCGCAGACATCGAGCGCCCCGCCAGCCTCCGCCGGAAACGGCCGGCATCGGGCTCGAAGGGCATCCACCGCGCCGGCGATCTCGTCGGAGCTCTCCCCCTTAACCGACAGTGCCACAATGATCCCGGACAAGAGAGCGTCGGAGACCTGTCCATCCATGACGGCTCCCATGACCTCGGCCATCTCTTCCCGCCCGAGGGAGCGTCCTTCCATCACCGCCGAAAGCGCCTCTCTGGGGGTCACGAAGAGATTTCCTTCCCCGACTGCGACCCTCCCCTTGCCTTTGCCAGATCCACGAAATTGGAAAGAAGCCGCTTTCCGTGAAGTGTCAGGATCGACTCGGGATGGAACTGGACGCCCCAGACGGGATAGTCGCGGTGAGCCATCGCCATGACCTCCCCCTCCTCCGTGCGGGCCGTAACCTGAAGCGCCTCGGGGAGAGAACTTTCGAGAACGATGAGCGAGTGGTATCGGGTGGCGTCGAAGGGGGAAGGGATCCCGGCAAAAAGCTCCGAACCGTCATGGAAGACGGGCGAGGTCTTTCCGTGCATCAGCCGGGGCGCCCGGACAACCGCCCCCCCGAAGACCTCGCCAATCGTCTGGTGGCCAAGACAGACCCCGAGGATCGGGACCTGCGACCCAAGCTCGCGAACAATCCGGGGACAGATGCCGGACTCGGCGGGGGTTCCGGGCCCCGGAGAGAGGACGATGGCCTCGTAGGCTCCGGGCTCGATCTCCGCGAGGCTGATCCGGTCGTTCCGGAAAACCTCCACCTCAACCCCCAGCTCCCAGAAGTACTGAACAAGGTTGTAGGTGAAGGAGTCATAGTTGTCGACCATCAGAAAAGCCATGATCCCTCACTCCCGTGTGTAATCTCGAGGGCCCGGACCATCGCCTGGGCCTTGGCCAGAATCTCCTGATTCTCCCTTTCGGGATCGCTGTCGGCCACAATGCCCGCCCCAGCCTGAAAAAATCCCTTCTTCCCCGAGATGAAGACCGATCGGATGGCGATGGCCAGATCCACGTCCCCGGAGAAGGCGACGACGCCCACGCATCCGGCATAGGGGCCCCGCCTGATCGTCTCAAGCTCTTCGATGATCTCCATGGCGCGAACCTTCGGAGCTCCCGAGAGCGTTCCGGCAGGATGGGCTGCCCGTATGACGTCCAATCCCGTCTTTCCCGGGGCCAGCCGGCCCAGCACATGGCTCACAATGTGAATCACATGGGAGTAGCGTTCGAGCACCATCATCTCGCTCACCCGAACCCCCCCCTTCTGGGCGACCCGACCCACGTCGTTACGGCCGAGGTCGACTAGCATCACGTGCTCGGCCCGCTCCTTGGGATCGGCCAGAAGGGCTTCGGAACGACGTTCGTCCTCCACGGGATCGCCCGACCGGCGTACCGTCCCGGCGATCGGACGGAGGTCGACCGTCTCCCCGGACACCCGGACGAAGAGCTCCGGAGAGGACCCGATCAGGGCACGGGATCCGTTTTCGATCAAAAAGAGATAAGGGGACGGATTGATCGACCTGAGAACGCGGTACAGGGTAAGCGGGGAGGCCTCCCATTCAAACTCGAAGCGGCGGGAGAGGACAACCTGGAAGATATTTCCGGCGCGGATGTGCTCCTTGGCCTCTTCAACAGAGCGCTTGAAGCTCTCGGCATCGGTTGTCTCCACAAAGGAAAACCCCTTCCCCTGCTGAACCGTCTTTTCCGGGGAGCGGGCAAGGGAGAGGGAGTCCCAAAAGGAGGTGAGCCGGAGAAAGGCTTCGTCGAAAAGACTCTCGGGGCTTCCCGTCTCCCGGTCGATCCAGGTCAGGATCCGGATCTTCTGGAGGGCATGGTCGAAGACGACCATGATTTCCGGAAGAATAAACGAGAGATCGGGAAAGTCGTCGGCATGCGGACGGTGGGCGGGAAGGCGTTCGAAACACCGGACAATGTCGTACCCCAGATAGCCGACCACTCCCTGGGCAAAGACAGGAACGCGATCGTCGATCCAGACGTCGAGCTCCTCCATCGCCCTGGCAAACTCGTCAAACAGATCTCCCGGCCGTTCCTCGTGTCCTGTAGAGCGACCGTCACGGAAGCGTTCGACCCGGAGAGGCGCGCCCACCGATCCGGAAAAGGAGAGCAGGACACCCGAACCCACGAATGAGTATCTCCCCCACCGCTCCCCTCCTGTCGCACTCTCGAGGAGGAATCGGGGTGCCGAGGGAGAAAGAGCGGCAAAGGTCCCCGGGGGAGTCAGAAGATCGGAGAGGGTCTCGGCGATCACCGGAACGATCCGCCGCTCCTTCAATCTTGCGAGACAGTCGGCGCGAGTGGTCAAAAGTTTCACGAGATATCTCCCATCTCCCGAAGCTTTCTCCACAGGGTCGAACGACCGATCCCCAGAATCTTTGCCGCCTGGGACATGTTTCCCCTTGTCTTTTCGAGCGCCTTCCGGATCATGACATCTTCCATGCTCCGGAGGGCATTGGGGTGGGTCAGAACGTTGTCGACAAACGGCCTCTCCACTGGAGGGGGGAGCAGATCCCGGGGAAGCTCCTTCACCCCTATGGTATGGTGAGTCGACAGGAGAACCGCATGCTCCATGATGTTCTGAAGCTCTCGGATATTGCCGGGATAGGAATGATTCATCAGGATGTTTTGCGCCTCCTGCGTCAGGCCTTCAACATTTTTCCCGAATTCGGCATTGAAGCGCGAAAGGAATGAAGAGATCAGAAGCGGGATATCCTCCCGCCTTTCCCTGAGAGGAGGAAGAAAGAGCGGGACCACCCGGAGACGGTAATAAAGGTCCCGGCGGAACGTTCCTGACTCAATGGCTGCCTTGAGGTCCCGGTTCGTCGCGGCGATCACGCGCACGTCGACCTTGAGTGTTTTCGTCCCCCCGACCCGCTCGAACTCCTCCTCCTGAAGAACCCGCAAAAGCTTGACCTGCATGGAGGCGGAGATCTCGCCGATCTCGTCGAGAAAGAGCGTCCCACCGGAAGCCATTTCGAAGCGACCAGGCTTACTGGAAACGGCACCTGTAAAGGCTCCCCGAACATGGCCAAAGAGCTCTGACTCGAGAACCCCTTCCGAGAGAGCGGCGCAGTTGACCTTGATGAAGGGGCCGTCCTTTCGGGAGCTGTTCTCGTGGATGGCATGCGCCACAAGCTCCTTGCCCGTTCCACTCTCTCCCTCGATCAGGACGGTGGACTTGCTCTGGGCAACCACAGGAAGAAGGTCGAAGAGCTCGCGCATCTTCTCGTTCTGACCGATAATCTTCCCGAAGGCGTAGCGCCCCTTCAGCTCCTTCTTGAGCTCGGCAAGCTGGGTCACGTCGTGGAAGATCTCGACCCCCCCCACGACCTGGTCCTCGGCATCCCTCAGGAGGACCGTGTTCACCCGCACAAGACGGGTTCTCCGATTGCGGTCCGTAAGGGAGATTTCATAATTCCGGTAAGGTTCACCCGTCTCGAGGGTTTTCTCGAGAAGACAGCGGGCACTGCAGACAGAGCTCCGCATGGCCTTCTGACAATCCATCCCCAGAACCTCTCCGCGGGCGATTCCCAACATCTCCCGGGCCGCCCGGTTCAGGTAGAGAACCTTTTTGTCGAGGCCGATGGCCACTACGCCTTCCTCGAGAGAGTCCAGGATGTTGGCGGGCCCCAACGCATCGAGAGCCTTCCCCTGTATTTCCGAGATCTCAGAAACGGAGTCCGAAGGGGTTTCCCAAGAGGGGTGAACCGGAAGGGGGATCCCCGAAGGTTTTCTGTTTGGCATATCACACATATCCCGTCAAAGACGCACGTTTTTCACTGCTGACCCGTTTTCCGACCTAAAATCCCCCGAACCTCTTCTAGAGACAAAGACTTGAGGATACCCCGCCGGAAAGATTTCCCAGAGGCCGCAGGGACAGGGCTCCGGCCGGACAGACGAAGAGGCAGAGGCGACACCGGGTACAGAGGGCACCGGGGAGATCCGAACCCTGTCCCGGACCTCGCCCGAGGTCGAGCACTCCTGTCGGACAGAACTCCTCGCAGCGGCCACACACTCCGGCCTCCCGGCAGGACGATGGCTGCCAGAGAATGTTCCCCCCCGCCACCACGGACTCCACGATAACCGGAGAAGTCATCATTTTAACACCGGCAGACGGGAAACCCAAACCCGACCGCCACTGTCAGGGCGCGCCCCGGACAAAAATCGGCCAGACCCTGCCACGTTGAACCCAAAGAGCCGAAAAGAGTCAAAGATATCCGGCCAGACCCAGTGCCACAAGCGTCTTGGCATCTCTTATCTCCCCCGAGCGAACGAGCTCCCGGAGCTCTTCCCGGTCAAGAAACAGGGGGGGATCGATCCACTCGTCCTCCTCTGGTCGGGGAGGACCGGCCGTCCCCCCCCGGGACAGGACAAGATGGATGACTTCGTCGCAGAAACCCGGCGTCGTGAAGATCGGAAGAAGGAGCTCGAGATCGGATCCCGTAATTCCCGTCTCCTCATGAAGCTCTCTCCTTGCCGCCTCAAGAACGTCCTCCCCCTTCTCGATCTTCCCGGCCGGAATCTCGAGAATCGGGGCATCCACGGCAGGACGAAGCTGCCGGATGAGAACGACCCGGCCGTCCGCCATGACCGGAAGAATGGCAACGCCGTGTCCAAAGCGAACAATTTCAAAGGGTTGCCGCTGTCCCGGACGATCGACATCGACCAGATCCACCCCGATTCTTCGTCCCTGCCAGACCCTCATGCTTCCCCCCATTTGAATGTCGCTCGATTATATGCTATTTTCTCATCCCATGGTAGACAAATGGTAGACAAACATTTCATCCTGACTCCGGACAAGAAGGGCGCGCTCACAAGCGGTCTTTTCCATGGTTCGGCACTCGTCCTTTCCGGCATTCTCTCATTTTCATATTACTCCCACCGCCAAACGGAAGCCCTCTGGTTCTACGTCTTCTTCGGCGCCTTCTGGCTGGTCTTCTTCTCCGCATTCACCTCCATCGCGAACCAGTGCCTGCTCCTCACACCCCGCTCGCTCAAGTCGATCCGGATCCGGGGCAATACACTCCTTCTCGAGTGGAAGAATGGCGATGTCGACGAACTCGTTCGAAGGATCCAGTGTCACGGCAGCCGCACCATCCTTGGCATCTGGGGACAGACGATCGACAAGCAAAGGGTCCAGGCCACAATCCGGAGACGCTCGCTCACTCCCTTGGAGGTTCAGGAACTTCTCTCTGAGATCGAACGTCTC
>DAHXNG010000123.1 GCA_027366615.1 Nitrospirota bacterium
CAGGAAAAGGCCACCCAGCTCTACTACCAGAGTCTTGCGCGAAACGTGAGCGAGCCCGTCTTAATCAAACTCCTTCACCTTCTGACAAAGGACGAGTCGCGCCACTTCGTCTTCTTTTCGAAGATCGTTTCCGCCTATTTCGACCACTTCGGCCTCGACTGTCTTCCTCTGGTGGAGGAGGTCGCGATGAACTACCGCATGCCCCTTCACAGCACGATGCATGATTACCGCCGCCGGGCCATCCGCATGGCTCGCGAGGCTCCCGGATACGACCGGGCCCTTCCGGTCCGGAACCTCTTCCACTTTCTCGAAGAGATCGGGGAGGGGCGTCCCGAGTGGCAGCCCGAACTGCGCGCCTCGATTGGCCGCATGAAAGAGCATCTCAGGATGTAGCTTCGCCCTCTTCCTTTTCTTTTCTTCTCTTTTTCTTCGATCACGGTCCTGCCGGGCCGTGATCGCCTTTCATCACTCCTTCCTCTCCCTATTTCATTTTCTGCAGGGCTTGCCCTTGGAAATGCCCCAAGACGGGACGACCGCGTCCTCCAGCAGGCTCGTTTTTCTCCGCTTCATTTCTTGTTCCCGCCGGATCCCTCCTTATTTATTGTTCGATTATCCTTCTCCCTCCGTCTCTTGTCGGTTCGCAAAAATAAAGCCCTTGAGACCGATGGCTTAGGTCAATGCTTATTTAAGTTATTTTAGTATAAGTATTTTTTTAGAAAACTTCAGGGGCGTTGTAAGTGGAAAACCTGTGGAGAATGCTGTGGAGGGACTCCCCCAACTTATCATCGAAAGAGGGGGGGGAGCATTTTGGTCACAAATTGATCAAGGGGAAATTACCGGGGGAGGGGGGAGCCGGAGGGGAACCGGGAGGGGTTCGGGAGGAATTCGGCGCGTCTTTTTCCTTGAACTTGTCCTCCCAAAAAAACGATGATAGGGAGGAGTGAAAAAAGAGTGAGCTCTCAGGAGGGGAAAGGTCAGAATGTGGGGAAGATGATCGCAAGGATGGTTCTCGGTACCGGGTCGGGGGTCGGCAAGTCGCTTGTCGTGGCGGGAATTTGTCGATTTGCCGCACGCCGGGGGATCCGTGTCGTCCCCTTCAAGAGCCAGAACATGTCCAACAACTCCGCCGTGCTTTCGGGGGGGGGCGAGATCGCCCGGGCTCAGGCACTCCAGGCCCGGGCCTGTCGGGTTCCCCCCGTTGCGGCCATGAACCCCCTCCTTTTGAAGCCCCTGGGGGAGGGACGCTCCCAGGTCATCTTCATGGGGCGATCGCTCGGTGTCTACACCATCGCCGAGTACCGGGACTTAAAGCGCGAACTTTTTCCCCGCGTGGCGGAGATCTTTTCGGAGCTCGCCTCCGGCAACGACCTTGTAATCCTCGAGGGCGCGGGCTCTCCGGCCGAGATCAATCTCCTGTCGGAGGATATTGCCAACACCCGCCTTGCCCGCGCGGTCGGGGCTCCCGCCCTCCTTGTTGGGGATATCGAGCCGGGGGGGGTCTTTGCCTCCCTCTACGGGACGCTGGCCCTCCTTCCCCCCGAAGATCGCGAGGTCATCCGCTGGCTTGTCATCAACAAGTTCCGGGGGGACGCCTCTCTTCTCGGACCGGGGCTTGCAAGGATCTCCCATCTCACGGGCCGCCCTTTCCTGGGGGTGATTCCCCATCTGGGAGAGATCTCTCTTCCCGACGAGGACTCCTTTCGGCCGCATGAGTCAGGCGGCTCCTCCCCGGAGGATTTGCGCATCGTGGTCCTCGAATGGCCTCACCTCTCCAACCGCTCCGACCTCGACCCCTTCCTCTTCGACCGGGGAGTGGGGCTCTCCTTTTTGTCGCTTTCCGCTCCGCCTCCCCCTCTTTCCGGGCCGGGGCGCCCGGATGCGGTCGTTCTTCCGGGCACCCGCCGGACAATCGCCGACCTCGAAGCCCTCTACCGCTCGCCCCTTCACGCCTGGCTTCTCGACTATCGCCGCTCGGGCGGGGCCGTTGTCGGGATCTGCGGTGGCTACCAGATGATGGGCTCCCGGATTCGCGATCCCCTGGGGGTGGAGTCGATCCGGAGCGAGATCCCCGGCTTGGGCTTTTTTTCGCACGAGGTCCTGTTCCGGGAGGAAAAGATCGCCCGTCCTGTTCTGGCGCGCTTCCGGCGGCCCCCCTTCCGGGAGGGATTGTCGCAAGTCGACCGCGTCCTGGAGGGGTACGAGATCCGCCAGGGGCGCTCGGAGGGAGGGGAGATCCGGGAGGCCCTGTTCGACCTTCTCGATCCGGGGGATGGCCGCTTTCTCGAGGCGGAGGGGCGAAGCGATCCCGAAGGAAAGATCTTTGGCTCTCCGGTCCATGGCCTCTTCGACGATACGGCCTTTCGGCAGGCCTTCTATTGTCTTCTTCGTCGGGGGGGGATCCCGGACTCCGGTCTTTCCGATACGGCCCGGGAAGTCGACCGGGCCCTTGACCGGGTGGCCGATGTCCTTGCCCGGGAGATCGATCTCGAGGCCTTTCTTTTCAAGGAGCCCCCCCCGCCTCTTCCGCGACTTCCGCAGGGAGATCCCTTTGGGGGCTAACCTCCTCTCCCAGGCTCCGGTTGCCCTTTTGGGCCTTGCCGGCGACCTTCTCCTGGGAGAGCGGCTTTTTTTCCTGCACCCGGTTCCCCTCATGGGCCGCATGGCAGGCGCTCTTGAGCGGTGGCTCCGCCTCCATGTCCGGGAGGAGCGTTTTCGCAGTGCCGGCCTTCTTCTCCCCCTTGCCCTGTGCGGAGCCTTCGGGGGAGGGGCCTGGCTTCTTCTTGAACTTGTGGCCCGTCTGCTCGGACCCGGGGCTTCGGCCCTCCTCGCTCTTTTCTGGGCGACCCAGCTTCTGGCGGCCCGGAGTCTTTACGATCATGTCGTGGCGGTGCTCTCCCCCCTTCTGGCAAAGGATCGGGCGACGGCCCGCCAGGCCCTCTCCCGTATCGTGGGCCGGGACACGGAGGGACTCTCCGAGAGCGATATCTCCCGGGGGGCTCTGGAGAGCCTCTGGGAGAATGCCAACGACGCCCTCGTCGCGCCCCTGTTCTACCTTCTCCTGGGGGGCGTCCCCCTTCTCTTTGTCTACAAGGCGGCAAGCACCCTCGACTCCCTGGTGGGCTACAAAAACGAGCGCTATCTCCGGATCGGATGGGCCAGCGCCCGACTCGACGATCTTCTCGCCTACATTCCCGCGCGCCTGACCTTTCTGTTCATGTTTCTCTTCCTTCTTCCCTTTCTTCCGGAGGGCTCCGGTTCGCGTCGCCTTTTCGGGAAGGAGTCGCGGTTTTTCGTGGCCTTCCGCTTCCGCCGGGCCCATCCGAGCCCCAACAGCGGATACCCCCTCTCGGCCTTCGCCGCCCTGCGGGGAATCCGTCTCGGGGGAGGCGCCTCCTATTTCGGACGATGGGTCGAGAAGCCCCCGATCGGGGAGGGGCCGGCTCCGACTCCCGTCGATCTTGTGGCGGGGCTCTTCCTCTACCGGATGTTCGTCTTTTCGCTTCTCGTCCTTCTGTGCCTTCTGGTCTTCCTCTGGTGGAGGGAGGCGGCATGAGCGAAAAGGATTCGGATCCCGAAATAACGCCGGAGGTCTGGGACCACGGGGGACCGGCTCCCGGGGAGGAGGCCCTCTGCCGGCTCGATGCGAGTACGACCGTCAACCCTTTTCCTTCGGGAGAGCTTCTTGCCCGCCTCGCTCAGGCCCTCTCCGGGGCGACCCGCTACCCTGACCCCTTTGCGGAGGAGGGGCTTGCGGCCGCCCGGAGACGCTACGGACTTCCGCCGGGACGGATCGCGGCGGCGGGGGGGGCCACCCTTCTTCTCTATGCGCTGATCGGGGCGGGCGGGTTTTCCCGGATCGTTCTTCCCGCACCGGTCTTCTCCGAATATCGCCGGGCGGCCAGTATCGCCGGATCTCCCGTCCTCTCCCTTCCTCCGGCCGGGATCCTCCCCTGGTCGGGGCGAATCTCCCCCTTCCTGAGAGACTTTTTCTCGGGGGAGGGGCTTCCCTGGGGGATCGAGATCGGGGAGATCGCCGGGCTTCGCGCCGGAGATCTCGTCGTTTTGGTCAATCCGGTCAACCCGACGGGCCAGGAGTTCTCCCGCGAGGAGGTTCTTGATCTTTTTCGGAGGGCACAGGAGGCGGGGGCGTCCCTCCTTGTCGACGAATCCTTCCAGGACTTTCTCGGGGACCGCACCTCGGTGATCGACCGGGCAGGGGAGGGGGCTCTCTTTGTTCTGCGATCGCTGACGAAGATCACGGGACTTCCGGGCGTTAGGGTGGGGCTTCTGGCCGGTCCCCGGGAGCCGGTCGGAAAGGTGCGGGAGCGGATCGGACCCTGGGCCCTGGGAACGCTTGAGCAGTCGCTTCTTCTCTGGGCAATGGAGGCGAAAAAGGAGGGTTTCGGCTATCGGCCGGAGGCGAAGGAGCGGCTTGTCTCCCTGCTTCTTTCGGGGGGATGGACCGTTTGCCCGGGGGAGGGGCCCTTTGTCCTGGCCTCCCCCGGCCGTCGGCCGGAGGAGTGCCAGGCACTTAAGGAGCGTTTGTGGCGTCAGGGGGTCCGCCTGCGCCTGGCGACGGGCTTCGGGGTGGAAGGAGGAGAGACGCTCTTCCGGCTTGGCTTCGGGGCGTTTCTCTCCCCGGAGGCGCTTGGGGAGGCTTTGGAATCTCCCGGGTGAGGGGTCAGAAGACGAGGGTCTTTGTTGCGGTCACCCGACCGATTCGCGGGAAGATCGTTTGGAAGGCGAAGTCGTGCATCTCCCGCGAAAAGGTTGTGGAGAGGTCCTCCGGAAGGATCAGGGCGTATCCGTGCTCCCAGGCCTGTCGGGCGGTGGACTCGACCCCCATGTTGGTGGCGATCCCTCCGAGCACCACCGTCTCGATCCCCCGTCTCCGCAGCTGGAGGTCGAGCTCGGTCTGGTGGAAGGCTCCCCATTGGCGCTTGACGATGTGAATGTCTCCGGGCGCGGCCAGGCCGTCGGCAAGCTCGGAGAAGTCCGGAGGAAACCCTCCGGGCGGGGCGGCCATCGGCCGGTCGACCGGCTGTCGGAGCGCATCGGCCCCGTCGGGGGAGAAGGAGACGGTGACCCAGACGACGGTCGCTCCCGCGCTTCGAAACCGATTCGAAAGCTCCCGGGCGCCTTTGACTATCTCCTCCCCCGTGTAGGGGGAGAGCTCCCGGCCGACGATCCCCTTCTGGAGATCGATCAGTACGAGGGCGGTCTTTTGCGGGACAAGGTTGGCCATGGTGCCTCCAGGGAAAGTGGGACCCGAGGGTCCCCGGTTCACTGCTGACTTGAGTTTTGGCAGGATAGCATATCTCCAAACGTCTCTCAAATCATTCAATTCCTTGCCATGATAGCAAAAAAATGAAAACTCTTGAAAATCTTCCGGCAATGGCGCATGATGAAAAAATTCTCCGGTCGGCTCCTGGTTTTTAAGGGGCGAGTGGAGAGAATGATCGGACCTCGCACTCTTTCAAAGGAGGTTTGAATGGAGGAGTCCAAGTACCAGAAGCTTTTGACGGTTCGTCAGGTGGCAGAGGTCCTGGGGGTCTCCCAGGTGACGATCCGGACCTGGGACAGGATGGGCAAGATTCGCACGATCCGGACACCGGGAAACCATCGGCGGATTCCTGAGGACG
>DAHXNG010000125.1 GCA_027366615.1 Nitrospirota bacterium
AAGATCTTCCCGACGGCGGCGGAAAGGGGGGCTCCGAGAAGGCGCGTGATCCTGTCGGCCGCCAGAAGGATGGACAGGAGGATCAGCATGTTGGCGCCCAGGGCCACGATGGTCCAGGAGAGGGAGACGCTCTTCGAGAAGATGAGGGAGGTCGTGAGGGTGGCGGGTCCCGCGATGAGGGGGATCCCCAGGGGAACGGGTCCGATCGAGCCGAGAGAAAGTCCCGGGGGCCGTCCTGCCATGGAAGGATCCTGATTCTTGAGAAGGTCGGAGACGGAGAGAACCAGGAGAAGGAGACCGCCGGCCAGGGTGAAGTCCCAGAGGGAGAGCCCCAGAAAGTCAAGAAGCCGGGTTCCGAAAATATCGAAGAAAAGGACGGTGAGGAAGGCCGTGAGAACGGCCGACCACGCCGTCCTTCTTTTTTGGGCGAGGTCGATCCCTTGTGTTAGACTGAAGAAAATCGAAAGTACCCCCGGGGGGTCGATGGCCACGAAGAGGGGGAGAAAGACTTTCCAGAAGGTATGCATGGGGCCCTGCCCTTAGAAGGATGAGGCGAATGACAAGCGATGGCCGCGAGAACAACTCCGAAGAACCCAAGGTTATTATAAACGATCGGCGCGTCCGGTACGACGTGGACGAACAAGCCGGAACCCCCGGGGACAATACGAGTGCCCCCTCCTCTGCTCCGCCCTCCCCGCCCGAGGGCCTCTTTTCCCCAACGGGTGAGAAAAGCCTTCGCGAGGTGGCGGAGGCGGCCCGGGAGGGCCGGCTTCTCGCCCTTCTCTCCGGGATGGTGGCGACCCACCTCTATGTCGATCCCGCCACCGGCCTTCCCGACGATCGCTTCAGCCCCCGCGAGGCCCGATTCTATCTCGACCTGATCGACCTCTACGCGGTGGCCCGGGGGGAGTCCACACTTCTTCCCTCCCCAGCCGGTCCCGAGAGTCCGGTCGAACGGGAGGAGCCGCGGCTTGGCCACATTCCCGCCATTCTCGGGGCCATGGCCGTCCATGCCCTGGGGATCGACCCCCAGACCGGGCGTCCCGGAGGGGAAGGGAACCTCGAGGCGGCCAAGCTCTATATCGATTTGATCGACTTTGTCTCCGGAGCCGTGGGAAGCGCTATGTCCGAAGACGACCGTTCCTACATGAAGGACATCCTCTATCAGACGAAGATGTTTTTCGTGCGGCAGAAGGACAGGGGAGGAGCGGGCGGAGGTCCGGGCGCGTGAACCGACGCCTTTGGCTCCTCGCCCTCTTCCTGGGCGGCGCCGTTCTGGTGGCCTTCGAGGGGACGCATCTCCTGGAGCGCTCGATTGCCGGGCGTACCGAGGCGGCCCTCTCGGGCGCCTTCGGGTGTGCCGTTCGCGCGGATGGCCTTTCGATCGACTGGTTTCGGCGGGTGATCGTGATGTCGGGGGTCTCCGTCGCCTGCCCCCTGGCGGGCGGAGTGGCGCCGAAGGGACGGGGAGAACCGGTTCCCCCCCTTCTCACGGTCGTCCGCCTCAAGGCCCGTTTCGACCCCCTCTCGCTTCTTAACCGCGTGATCGAGCTCGACTGGCTCTCGGTGTCGGGAGGCCGCGTTGTCGCCGTCTCCCGGGAGGACGGCGACAACTTCCGGGCCTTTCTTGCCCGATGGGTCGCCGGTGTCCGTCCGGAGGGTTTTTCCGCCTCGGCCACCATCCGCCGGATCTCCTTCGCCGACACCGACCTCTCCCTCCTCTTTCCCGACAGGAAGATGGGGGTGACCCTTCATGCCGTCCGGGCCCTCCTGCGGCCCAACCTCTTCATGAACAGGTTCCGTCTGGAAATCCCTTCGGGGACGCTCTCGGGAACGCTCTCCGGCCGGACTCTCGTCTCGAGCCGTCTCCGGGCCACCGCCTCCTTTGCCGAGGGGGGGGTCTCCGACCTCGAGATTGTCGCCTCCTCCCCCGGAGGACATCTCAGGATCGCGGGCCAGGTCCTCTCCTTCGACCGCGAGCCCGAGGCGAGCCTGTTCGTGCGGGGACGCCTCGGGCTTGCCTCGCTTGGGCCCCTTTTTCCCACTCCGCCTGCCCTGGTCGGAACGCTCTCCTTCCGGGGCTACCTCCACGGGCCGGTCAACCGCCTCCGGGTGCGCTCCGTTTTGAGTGCCCCCTTCCTGACGGTCGGAACAGAAGTCCTTTCGGACATTCGTATCATCCTCGCGCTCAGTCCCGGCCAGCTCCTGGCCGATCCCGTGCGCCTCACAGCAGGGACGACAAAAATTACCGGTCGTCTTCTGGCACGCTTTTCATCTCCTTTCCCGAAGGCCGATGTTCGCCTCCGGGAAAGGGGAAAGAGCGGCCTCTTGGGCCCCTTCTCGGCCAGCGCCTCCGGCCGCCTCCCCCTGCCCACCCGGCTCGAGGAGTGGGGGAAATTTTTGACGGGGCTCGGCCGCCTGGCCCGGGTCTCTTAGCTCATGAGCTCCCCTTCTTCCGCCCCTGGCGGGTCGCCCCCCTCCTCCTTCCCCAAAATGCCCCCTCTTTCGCCTCCCGTTCTCGTGGGCGCCGGGCTTCTCTTCTTCCTCCTTGTAACGGGGCTTGAGTTCCAGCATGCCTCGGAACGCTCCGGCTCCGATCTCGTGGCCCGGGTCATCGTCGTCCTTCTCTTCAATATCGATATCGTCCTGGCGGTGCTCCTCCTCTATGTTCTTCTCCGGAGCGTTGTGAAGATTTACTGGAACCGGGCGGCGACCGGATTCGGATCTGGGTTCCAGGCCCGTCTTATCGGCTCCTTTCTCCTCATGGTCATGATCCCTTCGCTTCTCCTCTTTGTCGTGGCCTCGGGCTTTCTTAACACCTCGGTCCAGCGATGGTTCACCTTCCCGGTCTCCGACTCCCTCCGGGCCTCCTCGACCGTCTCCCGGGCCTACGACCGGGAGGTTAGGCGCGACGCTCTCCGGACGGCCCGCTCTCTTGTCATGGCCGCCGGGAGATGGCCGTCCTCGCAGAAAAAGGGGCTGGGGGATCTCCTCGAAAAGACCCGGAGGCGTCTGGCTCTTTCCGGGCTCGAGATCTATGAGGTGGGGGGAGAGGCTCCCGTCCGTCTCGGACGCTCCGTCGACATCGACGTTCGCCTTCTCGATCCTCCGGGGAGCCTCCTTCTGTCGAACCTCCCCCCTGCCGGGAAGGTCACCGTCAAAAAGAGCGGGGTCGGGACGCTTGTCCGCGCCATGGTTCCCTTTACCCTTTCGGGGGGGAGGACGCCAAGGTCCGCCGTCCTGGTCACCGACCTTCTCGTGCCGGAGAGCTTTTCCCGGACGCTCGCCCGCCTTTCCCGGGCCTTCACCGACTATAAAGAGCTCCGGCAGTTCAGAAATCCCATCCGCCAGTCCTATCTGCTTGTCTTTTTCATGATCACCATCATGATCATCTTCGGTGCGGTCTGGTTTGGTCTCTACCTCGCCCGCCGCATCACCCGCCCCCTTTTGGCCCTGGAGAAGGCCACCGAGGAGGTGGCCCGGGGGAACCTCTCCGTCCGGGTTCCCCTGACGGGAGAGGAGGAGTTCGGGGTGCTCGTGGAGTCCTTCAACCAGATGACCTCCGACCTTGCCCTCTCCACGCAGACCCTCACCGACACGAACCTCGAGCTCTCGCATCGCCGGGAGTACATGGAAAAGGTCCTCGAGCATATCGGCACGGGGGTCTTTTCCCTCAACCGGGAAAAGATCGTCACCACCTTCAACCGGTCGGCGGAGGAGATCCTCGCGATTCCCCGCTCCTTCGTCCTGGGTCGCCCCCTCGGAGAGGTCATCCATCCGGCCTTCCATGCCTTCGACCACTGGATCGACCGGGTGATCCTCTCCGGAGGGCTCCATGAGGAGGAGGAGGTGACGGTGGAGGTCGACGGCTCTCTCCAGACCTTCCGCATGCGCTACAACCGCTTCGAGGACCCCGGCGCCGGGGCGGTGGTGGTCTTCGACGACGTCACCACACTCCAAAACGCCCAGAAGGCCCTGGCCTGGCGGGAGGTGGCCCAGCGCATCGCCCACGAGATCAAAAATCCTCTCACGCCGATCCAGCTGGCTGCCGAGCGTCTCCGGCGCAAATTTTCGGAGAATGCCCCCGACCTTCCCCGGGTCTTCGAGGAGTCGATCCGGACGATCGTCTCCGAGGTGGCGGGGATCAAGCATCTGGTCGACGAGTTCTCGACCTATGCGCGCCTTCCGGAGAGCCGTCCCGTCCTCTCCTCCGTCGAGCCGGTCCTTCTCGAGAGCGTCGTTCTCTACCGGTCGGCCCACCGAGAGGTGGAGTTCGACGTGGAGATGGGGTCGGGCCTTCCGGACCTGCTCCTCGATCCCAAGGCGATCCGGAGGGTCTTCTCCAACCTCTTCGAAAATGCGATCGAGGCGATGGGGGGGCAGGGGCGGATCCGGGTGCGGGTCTCCTCCGACGCGGAGAGGAACCATCTCCGGATCGAGGTGGCCGATGACGGGCCGGGGGTTGCCCCCGAGGTGGTCGAGCGCATCTTCCTCCCCTACTTCTCGACCCGCGAAAAAGGGACGGGGCTGGGGCTCGCCATCGTCTCTCGCATCGTGAGCGAGCATCGGGGGTCGATCATCTACATGCCGGGAGAGAACGGCGGGTCGGTCTTCACCATCGACCTTCCCGTCCCCTCCGCAGACAGGGCCAAAGGAGGGTCTTTATGATCCACATCCTCGTGGCCGACGACGAGGCCGGCATCCGGGAGACCCTCTCCTCGGTCCTCCAGGACGAGGGCTACCGGGTATCGGTGGCCGCGTCCCTCCCGGAGGCCTTCCGGGTCGGGGAGGCGGATCCGCCCGATCTCTGCCTTGTGGACGTCTGGCTCGGAGAGGACGACGGGCTCTCCTTCCTCGACGAGATCGGCCGATGGGAAGATCCTCCCGCCGTGGTGATGATGAGCGGCCATGGCACGATCGAGACGGCCGTCCGGGCTCTCAAGGCGGGGGCGTCGGACTACATCGAGAAGCCCTTCTCCATCGACCGGGTGCTGACCGTCACGGTCAACGCCCTCCGTCTGCGGGGGCTTGAACGGGAGAACAGGGCTCTTCGGGAGAAGGTCTCCGGCCGCTACGAGATGGTGGGGATCTCTCCGGCGATGGGGGCTCTCCGGGAGCTGATCGGCCGCATCGCGCCGACGGAGGGCTGGGTCCTCGTCTCCGGGGAGAACGGAACGGGCAAGGAGCTTGTCGCCCGGGCCATCCACGAGGGGAGCTCCCGCTCGCGGGGACCGTTCGTCGACGTGAACTGTGCCGCCATCCCGGAGACACTCATCGAAAGCGAGCTCTTCGGCCACGAGAAGGGGGCCTTCACCGGCGCTCACGCCCGCCGTCCGGGGAAGTTCGAGCAGGCCTCGGGCGGGGTTCTCTTCCTCGACGAAATCGGCGACATGGCCCTATCGACCCAGGCCCGGGTTCTGCGGGTCCTGCAGGAGCGCTCTCTCACCCGCCTCGGAGGAAACCGCTCCATCCCCCTCGACGTGCGCGTGGTGGCGGCCACCAACCGTGACCTTAGCGCGATGATCGCACTGAAGGAGTTCCGGGAGGATCTCTTCTACCGCCTCAACGTGGTCTCTGTCCGGGTTCCCTCCCTGCGGGAGCGGCGGGAGGACATCCCTCTTCTTGTCGAACACTTTGTGGAGACTCTCTGCCGGGACTACGGCCATCGGCCGAAGCGCTTCTCCCGGGAGGCCCTGGAGGCGCTCTCCTCGCGAAACTGGCCGGGCAATGTCCGCGAGCTCAAAAATTCCGTGGAGCGCCTCCTGATCCTCGCCCCGGGTCCCGAGATCGGGGTCCGGGATCTCGATCCCGTTTCCTCTCCCGAGGCCCCGGTTGCGGTCCCGGCTGTCGGGCTCTCCGGGGGAGCCCCGGGAGAACGCGGTACGGGGGAGGGGGTGCCAGAAGAGCGCCGGGAGGATCTTCCCTTTCGGGAGGCCCGGGACCGCTTCGAGCGGGAGTATCTTTTGGGGGTTCTCTCCCGGTGCGGAGGCAATATCGCCAAGGCCGCCCTTCGCCTCGGCATGGACCGGACCTCCCTTCATCGTCGGATCCGGCAGTGGGAAGGGGAGGAGGGGAAGGGATCCGGAGAGGGGGCGGAGAGCCCTTCGGGCGACCGCCTGCCCTGACTTCCGGCGCGGGACGAAATCCTCCCGGGGGGTCAGAATTTGGCGGAGGAGTTCTCGAACGGGCCTAACGGGAAAGCCGATAGACTGTTTCGATTTGTGGCAAGAAGCCGGTGCAGGGTTAAGATGAGACCGGGTCGAGCCGACCGACCCCCCAGGTAATCCCCCCGCCGATGGCGCCGAGAAGAAGCGGTTCCCGGGGGAAGGCTCCCTCCCTTGCGAAAAATTCTCCCAATGTGATCCCCAGACTGGCCGAAGACGTGTTACCATGGACGGAAAGTGTGAGGGGGACCCGCTCCTCCGGGATCCCCAGCCGGTCCGAAATCCCGCGGACGATGCGCCGGTTGGCCTGGTGGAGAAAGAGGGCGCCGACCTCCTCCGATGAGAGCGCCTCCTCTTCCATGAGCCGGGCGAGCTCCCGGGAGAGTGTGCGGACCGCCTTTTTGAAGAGCCCCCCGCCGTCCATGCGGAGGATCTTCCGGCCGCTTGCCGGATCGGGGGCGTAGGTCACGAGGGAGGCGCCGGTGCCATCGGCCCCGATCCGGAGGCGCGAGAGCCGGAGGACGGTCCGGCCGGCCGGAGGCCGTGCCGAGATCCAGGCGGCGCTGGCCCCGTCCCCGAAGAGGAGCGCCGTCTCCGGGGCGTGGACCGGGCAGAGATGGTCGGTCTTTTTTTCTGCGTTCACGAGGAGGACGCTCTCGAAGGCGCCCGAGGCCACGAGGCTTCGGGCGGTGAAGAGGCCGGTCATGAAGGCGGCGCAGGAGCCCCCCACGTCCACTGCGGGGGGACCCCCCTTGGGAAAGAGCCTCCGGTGGAGGCGCATGGCCGTGGCGGGAATGTGGGACGCGGGCGTGGTCGTGGCGAGAAGAAGGATCCCGGGGGCGCCTTCGCCGGAAGGAAGACGGGAGAGAAGATCCTCCGTGGCCCGGAAGCCCAGCTCCTCCGTCTCCTCGAAGGGGGCGTAGGAGCGGCTTCTGATGCCTGTCAGGGCCTCGATGGCAGGGGCGGGGATCCCACAAAGACGAGAGAGCTCGTCGTTTTTCACCTCCCGCCGCCCGACGGCGCGCCCGACCGAGACGAGATAGACGGGCCTTTGCCCGCCGGAAAAATTGCTGGAGGTCATACAAAGACCTCCGAAAAGGAAAGGATCGGCATCATGAGTGTCATTGTGGGGGGAGGAAGGGAGCTCGTCAAGGGCGGGGAGTCGGCCTGGCGTATTGGGCGTATTGGCCGGAGAGGCCGGGCCATTGCCCTTTCGGTTGTCTTCCTCGGGACGCTCTCCGGATGCCAGTCCATGAGCAACGCCTTCCAGAAATGGAACCCGTTCACCAACATCCTTCCCAAGGACGAGCCGACCCACTCCTTCCGGACAAAGGTCTTCGGCACCTCGGCCCTTCTCGACGAGGCCTCCCGGTTCTACTTCAAGGGGGACTTCATCGAGGCCCGGGGGGAGTACAAGCGCTTCCTCGAGCTCCATCCCACCCATCCGCTCGCCGCCTTCGCCCAGTACCGGATCGGGATGTGCGACTTCTACCAGATCGGAACGGTCGACCGGGATCCCTCCCCCACCGAGAAGGCCCTGGGAGACTTCCAGAAGGTGATCGACGAGTACCCCGACTCTCCCTACGTCGAGAAGGCCCAGAAGAAGGTGGCCTTCTGCCGGGAGAGGAAGGCATCGCTTCACTTCTACGTGGGCGCGTTCTACTACCGGACGAAGTTCTACAAGGCCGCCGCCTACCGCTTCCACTCGATCCTTCTCAAGTATCCCGACGCGAAGATCTATCCCCGGGCCCAGTTCTACTATGCCAAGTCGCTCTTTAGGGAGAAGAAGCGCAAGAAGGCGGCCGAGGTGATGCGGACGATCATCGGCCAGTCGGCCGGGAGCACCTATGCCAAAAAGGCCCGGATCCTCCTCGACTACTGGAAGAAAAGGGGGTTCATCTCGTGAGCTACTTTCCGCTCTTTGCCGATATGGCGGGGGCGAATGTTCTGGTGGTGG
>DAHXNG010000139.1 GCA_027366615.1 Nitrospirota bacterium
GGTTTCACTGTCGGGAACGCTCGCAATGGGCGAGCTCTCGTCCTACCCCTTCATCCTGACGGTGTCGTCGGCCTCTCTTGCCAGTCAGAGCGGAACGCTCGACTATGTCATGGGGTCGAACGAATTTGTCTACAGCTTTACGGCCTCGAGCCAGGGGTACAACACGCCCTTCCTGATGAACGAGAATCCCCTCGACAAGCTTTCCGAAAACACTCAGGGAAGCGACCACTGACAGGTACTATCAGCACTGGCGCCACTGCCAGGCACTATTTAGCCACTGGCGGCCACGGGAAGCCACTGGCAGGCACTGGCAAGTCGCTATTAAATCAGAAAAGGGGAGGGAGCCTTGCCGGCTCCGTCCCCTTTTTCTTTTTTCCGTGTTCTTCGTCGGTTCTTTTGCGATCTTTTGAGAGTTCTCCCGAGGGTGTCTTCTCTCAGGGCTCGTGGATCTGGAACTGGGTGATCTCGGCGGCGAGACCGGGGGACCTGCGAGCCGGGAAGTCAACGATCTTCTTCCGTGTCATGGGGCAGATGCCGGTACGGCATTTGTGCTCGAGGATGTGCTCCCGCCACTCCTCCTCGAAATGTTCGATGGAGCTGATCGGGATGTTGGGGGCGGATGTTCCGAGACCGCAGATGGAGGCAGTCCGCATGTAGTCGCCGAGGCTCTTCACGAAGTCCAGGTGGGCAAGGTCCCCTTCTCCCATGACGACCTTCTGGAGAACCTCGTGGATGTCCTCCGCCCCGTCGCGACACGGGGTGCACTGGCCGCAGGATTCGTGATGATAGAAGCCCGACATCCAGTAGGCAAGGTCGACCATGCAGACGGAGTCGTCCATGACGATAAGGGAAGCGGCTCCCAGGAAGGCGCCCGCGGCCTTGAGAGTCGGGTAGTCGAGCTGCATGTCCATTTGGACGGGATAGAGCATGCTGCTGGCCGAGCCGGCCGGAAGGACGGCCCTGAAGGAGCGTCCTTCCGGAACGCCTCCTCCCAGATCCTCGATCAGGTGGCGGAGGGTCGCCCCCAGATGAACCTCATAGAGTCCGGGGCGCCTGATGTTGCCGGAGAGGCAGAAGAGTTTTGTCCCGCAGGAGCGCTCGTCCCCCATGGCCTTGTACCAGGGTCCCCCCTCTTTCATGATGCGGGGGATCGCGGCGAAGGTCTCCACATTGTTGACGTCGGTCGGCTTTTTCCAGAGGCCGATGTCGCTCAGGCGGGGGGGCTTGTTGCGGGGGGTTCCCCGCTTTCCCTCGAGGCTGTTCAGGAGGGAGGAGTCTTCTCCGCAGATATAGGCACCGCCTCCCCGGTAGATCCGGATGTCGTAGCTCCATCCGGAACCCAGGATATCCTTTCCGAGGTAGCCCCGCGAGCGGGCCTCGGAAAGAGCCTTGAGGAGAATGGCGTAAGAGTTCGGGTACTCCTCCCGAAGATAGATGTATCCGGCATCGGCGTCGATGGTATAGCTCGCAAGGATCATTCCTTCGATGAAGGAGTGGGGATCGCGCTCCATGATGTAGCGGTCCTTGAAGGTCCCGGGCTCCCCTTCGTCAGCGTTGGCCACGACATAGTGGGGTTTAGGGTTCTTCATCACAGTCTGGAGCTTGGGCGCCATCGGAAAGGCACCGCCGCCGCGTCCGGCAAGTCCCGAGCTTTCGATCTCGCGCATGACCCGGACCCGGTCCTTCGTGGCCATGATTTCCCTGAGGATTGCGTATCCTCCTCCGGATTCGTAGCGCTCGATGGTCAGGGTCTCGTTCGAGGCGAGTCCCGTGAAGACGATAGGCTCGTTGGCCAGGGGGGGGCCCATGGGAACGGCTGGCTGGGGGGCCACATCCCCCTCCCGGTATTTTTTGAGGAGTGCGGGAATCTCCTCCGGAGTGACATTATTGTAGATATTGGTGCCGATCACGAGGCTCGGAGCTTCGTGACACTGTCCGACGCACTGCGCCGGCTTGAGGGAAAAGAGCCCGTCGCTGGAAATTTCATCGAGACCGATACCAAGCTCCTTTTGCAGGGCCGAAAGGAGTCCCTTTCCTCCGCAGAAGACGCAGGGGGTCGCAAGGCAGACACGGATGATATGGCGTCCTTCCTTATGGAAGGAAAAGTACTGGTAGAATGTTCCCACGCCGAGAAGGTCGGATTGGGACATGCCGGTCACCTGGCCGATCAGTTCGAGGGCCTCCGGGCTGATATAGTTTTCTCTCTCCATGAAGTAGTGGAACATCGGGATGACGGCTTGCCCGGCATTGTCCCATTCTTTCAGGATGGTTTCGAGGTCCTGTCTTGTGTCTTGGGATAGAGTTGCCATAGATCGTGGCCGGTCTCGCCTGAAGGTGTGAACTCGGGAGAGCCTGGCCTCCTCCTTTCCGAATGATGTGTGCAGGGAGTCGACAGGGATATGAGGGGAGAAGACCTTGTTCTTTCTTCTCGGTCCTTTGCTTATCATGACGGATTCCGGGAGCAATCTCAATTGCGGCGCAGGTTATTTTTCTCGTAGCCTTAAATTTCGGGTAAAAAAGCCCAGGCCCCGGATCCTTTGCGAGACTCTGAATGAACGAATAATGATCGTGCGAACGGGGTGTGAAAAGACTTTCCTCTTTAGGAAAAAACAATCATAATAGAGATCAGTCGGTTCGGAGAGTGGCGGGAAGGTTAAAATACTGACCTCAAGGGGATGAGATGCTGCGACCGGTTTCGGGATTCCTGCGCATGGGAAGAGTCTTTCCGGGTGTCTTCCTGTTCTTTTGTCTGGTGATGGGGGGATGTGCCGTCGCGCCGACGGGTCCCGCAGGAAGCGATGAGAGCTTTCGGGTGCCCCTCCCGCCTGTTCAGTCGAAGACGATTCTTGAAACGATCCAGAAGGACAATCCCTCCTATACAATCCGTGCCCTTCTCCGGCCGGACGGGGAGGGAACGAAGGTCCGTCTGACCGTCTATACCCGCCAGAAGGTCCACATGGTGGTCAATGGGTTTCAGGAGCCAGAATCTCACAAGCGGCTCTATCCCGAATGCAACCACTGGTTCGACCTGACAAGAAGCTTCGATCCCGCCTGCGGGGGGGGGCCCTACCTCGGAACGGCCAACCTTGTCTTCGGGGATGGTATGGCCCTTGGCCTTCTCTTCGATCTTTTTCAGGCGACCCGGTATCCCTTTGCCTATACCACGACGCCCTTCCCCGACAGGAAGGCGACGGACATGGTCAAGGAAAAACTTCTGTCGGCCTCGAGATAGCTCAAGAAAAGGCCTGTTCAGGACGCATCGCACTTTTCAGGTCGGGTTAACCCTTGTCGCGTGTCTCCCGGATTTCACCCCCCAGGGAATCTCATCCTCTCCAGTTCACGCTCCCAGTGAGCTGAACCCTCCCCTCTGCCGAACTTAAAGTTCATGAAAAACCTCCACTGGGGCCTGTCGCAGCGACCCGGAAGGGATAATCGCCATCGGTTTTTAGCGGCTCAAGTTCGTTGTTCTTTTCGTCTCTTGCCATCGCCCTTCCATGGACGCCATAGAATGTCTGTCTTTATTTGGTTATTTCGGGAAATCCCCTGACGGACAAATGTTCTTGTCTTCGCGAGAGCTGAAGGCAAGAAGATCCTTAAAGTCGAGTGTCTGTCCGGGCAAGTGTCCCGGGATCGGGACAATTTGGCCCCCTTGTCGTTGGGGTGCGGTATCGTGATTGTGTCTGGAGGAGTTTGAGTATGGATAAGAAGATTGGCGGATTACTTGAGCGATTGGCCGAAGTCGAGAGGGAGCTCGAGAAGGCCTTGGGTGAGGAGCTCGAAAAAAAGCAGAAAGACTTCAGATATAGAATAGAAAAGAAGAAAATCCTGTTTGAAGAGGAAATGAAGCGGGTCAACAAGGGGATTCGGCAGGGGGTGGTCGCCTTTCTCCTGACATCCCCCCTCAAAAGCCTTCTTGTTGCCCCCGTCATCTACTCCCTTTATCTTCCGCTGTTCCTACTCGATGCATGGATTGGACTGTATCAGGCGGTCTGCTTTCGGGCCTACGGCATTCCGGGGGTTCGTCGTGCGGACTATATCGTTCTCGACCGTGGGGGATTGAACTATCTTAACTATATCGAGCAGTTCAACTGCAACTATTGTGGTTATGCCAATGGGCTCATCGCCTATGCGCGAGAGGTTGCGGCCAGGACGGAACAGTATTTTTGTCCAATAAAGCATGCCAGAAAAATTCTTGGGACCCACGACCGTTACAGGAATTTCTTCGACTTTGGGGACGGAGAGTCTTATCGCCGGGAGCTCGACCGCCTCAGGGAGGAGGTCCGCAAGGTCCCGTCTTCTGAATGAGTCGGAAGTCATTCTCCAAGAAGAAGTCCCAGCTCGAATTCCATCATGAAGTAGGTGGTGGGTTGCGGCCCCATGCTTCCGTAAGTTGTGAGCCCTTCTCCGACTTCATTGAGCCACAGGTCTCCGTAGGGCATATAGGCGATCTCGGGGATAACTGTCACCATCGAGGCCACCTTTCCCCCTGAAAGAGGAATCGCCCCATTGATGTCCGCTTCCAGCTGGAGGGCGATGACCTGCTTGAAGCTCCGTCCGGCACTTGCCATGAAAAAGGGGTTGGCGATGGCTCCGACTCCGGTGGGGATGGTGTAGCCCGTGATTCCCTGGAGATAGATCCTATGGTAGCGAAAGGCCCAAAGAAGTTCGGGGGTCACGGAGTTGCCCTGGCCG
>DAHXNG010000151.1 GCA_027366615.1 Nitrospirota bacterium
CCACTCTTCCAAGGAACACAGTCCCGTATCCGGCCACCCCGAACGAATCTAGTTCCCGGTGGACCCGGATCCCTCCGGGATCTGATTTCCTCCACCCTGCACCTGCCCCACCATCGCCTCAGGAATCTGAACCTCCTCAAAAAAACGTTCCTTCTCTTTTTTTGCATTCAACACGACAATATCGAACCGAACCAGAAGCGGTAGTGAATGCGTCTGGACGGAGTTCCATCGATCCGTCCAGAGCATTCCGTCGAAGTATCGGATCCGGAAGGACCAGACCCGCGTGAGGAGACGCTCGGGAAGGACCGCCTGGACCCCGTAGGAAAGAAGATTGGTGTTCTGCTCGTGGACGAGGGTAAAGAGCCGGGAGGCGGGATCCTTGAAGAGGATGTACTCGAGCCCCTCGAGATGGGAGATGGGGGCCCCCTGGCTCAGGCGGGTCTGCGCCAGCGTCGTAAAGAGCATGGTATCGGTATCGCGCCCGTGGGTCCTGTTCGGGAACCCCATGAAGAGCGTGAGGGGATCGTTCTGGTTTAGATAGGCGGAGAGGACCTCGCTCCGAAGGAGATAGCGGAGAATCTCCATCTTGCGCTCGAATCGGGTCTTCGAGGAGACATGGGCGATCGTCATGTCGGTTGAACGGATGGCCTCGAAGAGAAGCCCCATGATGATCGCCAGGATCCCGAAGGCCACCAGAACCTCGAGCAGCGTGAAGCCGGCGTCGGAAGGCGGCCTCCTCCCCTTTCCAGAGGGGCTAGGGGATGTTCGAGACATAGGTCACCAGGGAAAAGGAATGGGCATTCTTGCCCAGGCCGTGGGTTACCGTCAGTCGCACCTGACGGATGACCGGGAGAGGTGCGGGAGAGACCTCCTCGAGCCACCGGTAATCCCTGTAGGGCTTTTTGAAGTTCCCTGAAAGAACCCCCGGAGGAAGAAATCCCTGGGCGACGATTTCGGCGAGCTTCATGTTGGCAAGATCGACGAGCCGGAGGGTCTCCTCTGTCTGATCGACCATCCGGACCGTCTGTGCGCGGATCGCAAGGAGGGCGAGAACTGCGACCGCAAAGATGAACAGCGCGACCATGACCTCGATGAGCGTGAATCCCCGGTCATTGCCCGAAAGCCCCCCCCGCCTACTCATTGGATCCCTCCAGCGCCGGAATCTCTCCACTGGGAGGCCCGTAGAAGGGCGGCGTCCGCTCCCGGTCCTGATCTCCCTCGAGGACCTCGATCCGGCCGGTGATTCCATGGACGATCAGGGTCATGCGTTTCTCTCCCTCGCCGACAAGAACGGTGGTCGGCTCCACCGAACCGGTCGGGAAGAACTGAGTGAAGGTCTTCCCGTCGCTGACCTTTCCCTGGTGCAGAACCCGGACCCGAAGAATCCGGAGCGGGGAGGAGAGACGAAAGGGGTGGACGCCGGTCGTCTCGAAGGGGGTAAGATCCCCTGACGGGGCGAGGATCGAGGCGGAGATGCGGCCCCTCTCGAGATCATAGTCGAGCCGGACCATCCGCTGTCGCGAGATCGCCTCCCACTGAAGGGTCCTGATCTCGCCCGCAAGCCGTCCCGCCAGGGCAGGGAGACGCTCCCCATGGTGGAGGGAAAGCTTCGGAAGGACCAGAAGCGCCACCAGGGAGACGAGAAAAAGGACAACCATGATTTCAAGCAGGGTAAACCCTGAACTTCCGGTTCTTGCTCTCCCCATCGTCCACCCGTCGCGTCATGAACCAAAGACAAAAAAAAGGAGGACCCTTTCGGGTCCTCCTAGGAATCGGGGTATCATAAGAGTATGTATAATGACTTTTGATCCTTGCCGTTCTTTTCAGATCCTTAAGGTTTCTTTTACTACCTCATTGACTAAAGACGCCACAGGAACATCAGTCTTACACTCTCTCAAGCTGACCTAGTCCTTGGTGACGTTGGCCGCCTGAGGTCCCTTGGGTCCCTGCGTGATTTCAAACTCGACCGCCTGACCTTCGTCAAGAGTCTTGAAACCCTGGGTCTGGATCGCGGAGTAGTGAACGAAGATATCTTCGCCGTTCTCCTGAGAGATGAACCCGTAGCCCTTGTTGGCGTTAAACCACTTGACCTTGCCTTTTGCCATGCGAATACCTCCGGTTGAAGCAATAGAATGAAAGGGACGAACCGTGGAGTACGGCCTCTGTTATCTCCGACGAAATCCGAAAACAACATGAAGGCTCCCATGTAAAACCCCACGTTCAATATTTTAGATGATACTTTCTTTATTGTCAAGAGGAATTTCGAGGAGGCGGCCAAACTCGCCATTGGCAGAAAAAGCGCTTGAAGGTGGGGTTACGAAGGGCCCACTCCGGAGAGCAGGAGTCTTACCGGACGGGAATCATGATGTGGTCCCCCACATGGAGGGTCCGGCGGGGGGAGATGTGGTTCAAGGCGAGGATCTGGCGGATAGAGGTTCGATAGTGGTGCGCCAGGCGGGAGAGCGAGTCTCCAGGGCGGACACGGTGGTCGAGCCAGCCCCCTGCCCCGTTGGCTGCGTGCCGCATATTTCTGGCCAGTTTTTTTGCGGCGGAAGGCTTTGCCCTTGAACTCTTCGTCGGAATGACAAGCTTCTGGCGAAGCTTGAGCCGCCTCGAGTTGAGACGGTTAACATCGATGAGTTCGGCGACCGAGACATGAAAGCGATGGCCGATGGACCAGAGGGAGTCTCCCGACTCGACCCTGTAGACCGGAACATCGGGATTCACCCCGCTCACGGGGATGGAGGCCAGTCGGGTTGCAAGATCGGAGGGGAGGCTTGCCGGAACATTGACAGAGACATCCTTGAGCCTGGGGGGAGTCGCCCAGCGGATAAACTGGGGATTGTAGGCCAGAAACTCCGGGACGCTCATGTTCATCGCCTGGGAGAGACGCCGGATCTCGACCGAATGGTGAAGGACCTCCTGCCGAAGTAGCACGGGGCTGTGATAGTCGAGATCGGTAAAGCCATATTTTTCAGGATTCTTTGCGATCATCATGGCGGCGATGAACTTGGGGACATAGTTCCGGGTCTCCCGGGAAAATGCTCTCGTCTGACGAATCTTCCAGTAGTTCTTGGTCCCGGTCCGCGCAACCGCATTGGCGACGCGTCCCTCTCCGGCATTGTAGGCAGCCAGGGCCAGGGCCCATGAGTTGAACTCCTCGTGCAGGTCCTTCAGGTAAAGCACCGCAGATCGGGTAGCAAGAACGGGATCCCGCCGCTGGTCGATCCACCAGTTGACCCTGAGTCCATACTTGACGCCCGTTCCCCGCATGAACTGCCAAAGCCCCGCCGCCCCGGAATGGGAGTAGGCCCGGGAACTGAAGCCGCTCTCGATAAGAGAGAGATAGGACAGGTCCTCCGGAAGGCCGGCCTCACGGAAGGTCTCGCGGATGGAGGGAAGGAACTCGCGGGAACGCTCCAGCCACTTTTTGAACTGCCGGTGTTCGGCATACTGAAAAAAATCGATATAGAGCTGGATGCTGGGATCGTCGGGAACGTTTGCAAAGAGCTCGCTTTTGGGCGGACTTTCCGCAGGAATCCTTGTTGCGACAGGGGGCGCAGCCTTCAATTCAGGAGCCTTCCCCGAAGAGGAAGGCGAAGTGGGGAGGTCGTGCTTCAAGAAGAAGATCCGCGAGAGAAGGGGGCGAGAGTCCTTTTTGCCGGAGGCCGTCGGAGCGGACGAGGGAGAGGGATTCGCGCCACCGGCTCCGGAGGCGCAGGAGGAGAAAAGGAGCATCGCGGCCGCTCCCATGGCGAGGAGAGCTCTGCTTTGCCGGATCCCCATAATAATCACTCCCTCCTTAGAACATACCGGCCAGATCCCGTTCCATGATCGAGCCCCCTTTCCTTACTTGTCGACGGATTCCCCTTCCAAGAATAGCCCACCTGGCCGAGACGGGCTCAGCCGGGCACTATGGGCTCACTCGGAATGTCCTATCAGATACGAGGGGAACCTGTCATCAATCCGAAAAGAATCTTACACAAATAAATAGAGGATATCAAGAAAAAATGTCTTTCCCCCACCCCCTTCGACAACATTCTTAAAGGTTTTTCCCACTTTCAAAAAAAAATGGAGACCTTAAAACACTCGAAAATCCAAGCGATAGCGTCCATCAGGATACCATGAAGGGCCGAAAATATGGATATAAGTCTCCTCTCACGGGTCACAATGAGAGAAACCCGGGAGATTCTCAACACCGGGACCCCGACTTGGAGAAGGGGAACGGACTGGAAGTCGGGTAAAACGCCTCCGGCCCCGGGCGGGACAGAAGGGAGAGAGGCGCCACGACTCCCGGCCTTGTTTTTAGAGCTCCGGCAGACTATAGTCGACACTTGAGCAAGAGTACGGTACAGCCATCCTTCGAACCTGGTCGGGACGACCGGGATAGACTCGGACGGGAAGGCGGAACAGATCGTGCAAAACCGCCCAAGCCCCCGTAGCCGACGCAAGGGTCGGCCACGGAGATGCGCACCCCAATCACCCCAAGCCTCTTGAGAGCCTTGTGACACCAGTCTCTATGCCAGAAAAAGATCCCTCTCTCCCCGAGGCCCTGGACTCCCATCCGCTGACCCAGGGCCTTTCCCCCGAGCAAAAGGAACGGGTCTCCTCGTTTTCGAGGATCCGACGCTATCGCGCCGGCCAGCGGATCGTCGAGGCCCACGACAAGGGGACGGAACTCTTTCTTCTCCTGTCCGGATCGGTCAAGGTGGCGGCCGAAGACTTCGCCGGCCGGGAGATCACCCTTGCCGTGCTCTATCCCGGGGACTTTTTCGGGGAGGTCTCCCTGTGGGATAATGGGGGAAGGACGGCGGCCATCGAGACGCTCGAACCTACACAGGTTGTCGCGATTTTGGGATCTCCCCTTCTTGACCTCATGCGGGAGTTCCCGGAGATTGCCTTCAGACTTCTCTCGACCCTCTCGACGCGTCTTCGGGAGACCGATGCCAAGCTCATGAACATGGCTTACGGGGATGCCTACCAGAAGGTTGCAAGAGCCCTCGTCGAGATCTACTCAAAAGAAGGGGCCTCGGAAAACGGCCTTCCCTATATACGGGACAGATTCACCCGGCAGGAGCTGGCCTCCCTTGCGGGAGTCACCCGCGAGACGGTCTCCCGCTCCTTGGGAGCCTTTGTCCTGGCCGGAGTCATCCGGCTCGAGAAAGAACGCATCGTCCTTCTGAGCCTGGACAGGCTCAAAAAGGAAGGACAGGTTCCCTAAATCCTGCCCCACATGCGACAGACACCCAACAATGCTCCCATCAAGGAGAAACAATGACCGGACAAAGCGGAATGGGATCCTGGAACGCCATGGACTACATCGTGATCGGAGGAGTCCTCCTGGCCTTCGTCGTCGGCGGAACGGCCATGATCCGGGCGATCATGGCGGCCAACAAGATCAACCCCAAGTAACGGCTCCCCGCCAGTGACGGCGGGACCTCCGGGAGCGAGCCCCTGGCCCGTCTCTCAAAATATTCCGGGAGGAGTTCTCCTCCCGGTCCTTTCCCAGGTATCACGGCACGGACAAAAATACTTCAAAATTGGGGGGGATTTGTCTCGTTGTGAAAAATCTATTCGGCGAAGATCGGTCGAGGCGAACTGACGGTCTTTTAGGGTTTCTGAAGGTGGGGTTTCTGAGGGGCAAGGTCCGTTTTCTGCTCCTGTCCCCGTCACGAAAAGCGGACTATCTGCGGGGAAGATGCCAGGGAGGAAGCGCCAGCGCCTCGCGATAGAGACTGATATAGTCCTTCGCCCTCCCCTTCCAGCTCGAATCGACCCCCATCGCCAAAAGTCGCATCTCGCGCATTTTTTTCTGGCGGGACAGAAGATCCCTGGCGCGAACGATCCCCTCCAAAATGCCCTCCTCCGTCAAGGCGGAGAGCCAGAGCCCCGTACGGTCGGGAACGATCGTGTCCCGAAGCCCTCCTGTGGGGTTCACGATCGGCAGGGTTCCGTAGCGCATCGCATACATCTGGGTCAGCCCGCAGGGTTCGTAGACGGAAGGGACGAAGAGAAAGTCGCACGCTCCCATGATCCGGTGGGAGAGTTTTTCGTCGAAGCCCGTCTTGAGATGGACCCGACCGGGGTATCGTGCCGCCACATCCCGCCAGAGGGCCTCGAGCTCCGGGTCCCCCGATCCAAGCACCACCCACTCCCCAAGGTTTTTTCTTCGGTTACGCTCCGAAAGAAGCACCCGGGCCAGGATGCCCAGCCCTTTTTGCGAAGCCATCCGGGAGACGACCCCGAAGAGGGGGCCGGATCCCGACAGCCCCCACGCCGCCCTCATCTCCGACTTGAGCCTCTCCTTGCCTTCAAGCGACTCCATGGTGAATTTCACGGGCAGATGCGGGTCGGTCCCGGGGTTCCACTCCTCCTCGTCGATCCCGTTCAAAAGGCCCACGAAGCGGTTCCCCCGATGGCGAAGCGCACCCGAGAGCCCGAAGCCTTCGGGCTCGGACAGCACCTCGTCTCGATAGGAGGGGCTGACCGTCGTCACGAAGTCGGCAAACTGGATCCCTCCCTTGAGGAGGGAGAGCTGCCCGTGAAACTCGAGGGCATCGAAATGGTTGTATGAGGAGGGGAGGCCGGTCATCCGCCACCCGGAAAGAGGATAGACCCCCTGGTAGGCCATATTGTGCACCGACAGGACGGTCCGGGGACGGCGGGTGAGGTCTTCCCGCTGAATATGCGGGAGAAGGGGAACGGAGAGGGCCGCCTGCCAGTCGTTCGCATGGAGGATCCGGGGAGAAAAGCCCAGGATTTCCGGAAGGGCGAGAAGGCCGTAGTTCCAGAGAGAAAAGCGAAGGAGGTTGTCGGGGTACTCCCCTCCCCCCTCGCCATAGAGCCCGGGGCGGTCGAAGAGCCCTCCCGGATCGAGGGCGTAGACGGGAACGCCTCCCGCCCCCAAGGTCCCTTCGAAGAGACGGAAGGTATGCGGACCTTCGGCCGTCTGCACGGCAAAGGTCTTTCGGAGCGAAAAACCGGGAAGGGCATCCACCCCGCGAAAGGCTACCGTCCCGATGCGGACGTCGACGCCTTCGGCGGCGAGGGCAAGGGGAAGGGCCCTGGAAACATCGGCGAGCCCCCCGGTCTTGGCAACAGGAGAGACTTCGGAGGAGAGGAAGAAGACCTGGAGTGGATCCTCTTTCCCCTTCCCCCCCGTGGATGGATTCTTCCGGGAGGCGAGAGGCCGTCCCGTGGAGCCCGTCATTTTCTTGCGCGCGTTCCGAGAAGGGTCTGGAAGAGAACCTCTTTCTGGAGAGTTCCATAGAGCGAAAGGATCTCGTCCCGGAGAAGAAGCATCTGACGAGAAAGCTCCCGGACCTTTTCGATATTGCGTTCGCGGATGGGGCCAAGCATCTGCCGGGAGAGGCTGTCGGCCTCCTGGTGGGCCGATTCCAGGGTCTTGAAGGCCGAGATCTCGGAGTACAGGATCCCCGAGCCCCCCTGCCAGACATGGAGCGGGGAGCTCTCGAAGAAGGCCTCCTCTTCGGGAGAGAGGGCGGTGAAGCAGGACTTTTGGGCGAGCGACAGGATCCCCTGGAGCCAGACGAAGTATTCGACCTCGTTCGAAAGGACGGAGATCTCCGGGGCGGGAGAGAGCGGGAGGAAGGGTTCGGGAGCCTTTCCCGTGCGCCAGCCCCTCTCCCAGGAGAGGAAGGACTCCTCATCCATGGGCCGGGCGATGGCATACCCCTGGGCATGGTCGCACCCGAGCTTCTGGAGAAGGGGGATGCAGGAGGGATGCTCCATCCCTTCCGCCACGACCCCGTGGCCGAAGATGCGGGCCAGACTCGCGATGCTCTCGATAATGGCGAGATTCTGACGGTTGTCGAGCATCCCGATGACAAACCCCCGGTCGACCTTGAGCGTATCCACGGGAAGGTTCTTGAGGTAGGCCAGCGAGGAATACCCTGTCCCGAAGTCGTCGATCGCGAGACGCACGCCCTTTTCGTGGATTCGAGCCAGGACCTCCGGAAAATCGAGAAAACCTTCGGCGGTCGATGTTTCAAGGATTTCGAGCTCCAGAAGGTCCGGGGGAATCTCCGGATGGGCATCGAGCAGGGCGAAGAGACGGGGAACAAAGTCATGCCGGCGGAGCTGGAGAAGGTCGACGTTGATACTGATCGTGAAGGTCAGCCCCAGAGCCTTCCAGCGGGACAGATGGGCCAGTGCCGACTCGAGGACCCAGTCGCCCATCGAGACGATAAGCTCGGTGCCGGCGATCTCGGGAAGGAAGTTTCCGGGCAGGAGTAGCCCTCGCTCCGGATGGTTCCAGCGAATGAGCGCCTCGACCCCGGAAAGGGCCCGGGTGCGGAGGTTGATGATGGGCTGAAAATGCAAAACGAGCTGGTTCTGCTCGATGGCCCGGGAAAACTCCGCGATGACGACCTTTCGCTTCCTGATCACCTCGTCCATGCTGCTGTTGTAGAAGGTATAGGAGAAGTCGCGGCGGTCGATGGCAAGATCCAGTGCCCGAGAGGACTTTCTTACCATCTCATCGGAAGAGACCCCGTCGTCGGGATAGAGACTGATCCCAATGACAAGGTCGAGGTCGATCTCGAGGGAGTCGATCGTATGGACGCGACAGAGCGTCTCCCGGATCAGGCTCGCCATCTTTGTCGCACGCTCGCTCCCCCCCTCGACGGGCACGATCATGCCGAACTCGTCGCCGCCCATGCGGGCGAGGGTGATGCCGGGCGTGACAAGGGAGGTGAGAAGGCGGCCCGACTCGATCAAAAGGGCGTCTCCGATTCCGTGGCCATAGGTATCGTTGATGGACTTGAATCGGGAGAGATCGAGAAGCAGCACGGCAAATCGCTCATTCGTGTTCTGGCTCCGGCGGATGATCCGGTCGAGTTCGGCCATTAAAAACTTCCGGTTGTAAAGACCGGTCAGGCTGTCGTGATGGAGGATGAAGAGAAGCTGCTCCTCGAGATCCTTGCGCTTGACGGCATAAAAGATGGCGCGGGAGAGAAGGGGGCCGTTGATCATCCCCTTGACGAGAAAGTCCTGCGCTCCGACCTGGAGCGAGGCGACCGCCAGCTCCTCGTCGATCACCGAGGAGAGGACCACGATGGGGATATCGGGGAAGGCGGTGTGGATCCGCTCCAGGGTCGAGAGACCGTCGGCATCGGGGAGGTTCAGGTCGAGAAGAAGCACATCGACGCCCCCCCGTTCAAGAATCGGGCGGACCTCGCTCACCCGGCTCACGAAGGAGAGTTCGATCCGGTCCTCCTCGGCCGCCTGGAACATCTCCCGGACGAGACGGATATCGCCCGGGTTGTCTTCGACAAAAAGAATCCTGAGATTTCTGTCGATCAAGCCTCAGCCCTCCGGACCGTCGGGAAGGGGAAGCTGAACGATCGTCAGCCAGAAGGTCTCGATCGACTGGACCACCTTTATGAACTGGTCGAGATCGACGGGCTTTGTCACATAGCAGTTCACATGAAGGTCGTAGGTCCGAAGGATATCCTGCTCGGCCTCGGAGGAGGTGATCACGACCACCGGGATCCGCTTGAGACGCGAATCGGCCTTGATGTGGGAGAGGACCTCCCGCCCATCCATTTTGGGAAGATTGAGGTCGAGAAGAATGATGTCGGGCCGGGGCGCGTTCTCGTAGGGGGGCTCCCGCCGGAGAAAGGCCAGGGCACTAATCCCGTCTCCGAGAATATTCAGGTTGTTCCTGACCTTGGTATCCTTGAGCGCCTCCTGGGTCAGGCGCACATCGCCCGGATTGTCTTCGACTAGGAGAAACTCTACAGGACGACCCACTTCCTCGATTCGACCCACGAAAAATTCCCTTCTCTTAGAATTTGTATCAGACCCCGGAAACGGCCGGATCGGTTTTGACCTCGGCCGCCCGCAGAGTGAATGCGAACGTCGAGCCGCTCCCCGGGGCGGAGGCGACGGTGATCGCCCCCCCATGGCGCTCCACGATGCGTTTGCACATCGCAAGGCCGATCCCTGTGCCGGGATACTCCTCCTTGGTATGCAGCCTCTGGAAGATGACAAAGATCCGTTCGTAGAACTGGGGCTCGATCCCGATCCCGTTGTCGGAGACGCTGATTTTCCAGAGATCCCCCTCCTTCTCCGCCTCGATGCGGATCACCGGAGCCCGATCCTTTACGCGGAACTTGACGGCATTGCCCACAAGGTTCTGGAGAAGCTGCATCAGCTGGATAGGATCGCCAATAACGCGGGGAAGCTCCCCGCGGACAATCGAAGCCCCGCTCTCCTCGATCGCAAGCTTCAGGTTGTCCTGGGCATGGGTGAGGACCGTTCCAAGGTCGCAGACCACCATCGGCTTGCCCCGGGAGTCGACCCGGGAATAAGCCAGAAGGGCGTTGATCAGCGCCTGCATGCGGGCCGCCCCATCCACGGCAAAGGCGATGAACTCGTCCGCCTCGACCGAGAGTTGCCCCTTGTAGCGGCGGGCCAGAAGCTGGGTATAGCTCGTGACCATCCGCAGGGGTTCCTGGAGATCGTGGGAGGCCACGTAGGCGAATTGTTCGAGATCCCGATTGGAGCGGACAAGGTCTGTCGTCTTCGCGATGAGCTCCTGCTCCGTCTTTTTTTCCGCGGTCCTGTCGCGAAACTCGAGGATAGTTCCGGGACCCGCGCCCTCCCCAAGAAGGTTGAGGGTCGCCCAGACCGTCATCTCCGTCTGATCTTTCTGCCGGACGACAAGCTCCCCCTGCCAGTGGCCCGCTTGCAAGGCTTCTGCCTCGAGCGCCTTGAGAGAAAATCCCCCTCCCTCCTGCGCCACAAGAAAGTCCTCGACGGAGCGGGCAATGAGATCCTCGGGCAGATACCCCACGAGCTTCTGGGAGGTCCGGTTGGCATGCTGGATATGCCCCTCCCCGTCGAGGATCCAGACGACCTCCGCGTTGGTGTCGAAGATCCGGGAGAGGATCTCGGCCTTGTCGCGCTCGGCCATGAAATAGGAGTCCATCACGAGCCCCGAGTCGAAGAGCGTCACCTTGGAAAGAATGTCGAAAAGGGAGGGCTTCCGGGCCAGGGGAGAGGTTGCGTCTTCCCGGGCGACCTGGCTCGCCCATTCGAGAAAGAGGCCGAAAGAGGCCTGAACCCACTCGGGCCCAAGGCCGATCTCCTGGTGGGTGATCCCGACGGAAAGACGGTTCAACACATAGGACATGTCATAGCGGCCGGAAACGAGCTCGACGAAATACTCGGCATGACGAAGCTTGAGCCAGGACTGGGCATGGGCGCGCTCAAGAATCGCGGCGGCATCGGGGAAGAGGAGGATCCTGTCGTGAAGACGTTCGACGAAGTCGGGGGCCTTCTCGCTGAAATAGGGCTCAAGGTCGGCCAGTGCCCGCTCATCTTC
>DAHXNG010000153.1 GCA_027366615.1 Nitrospirota bacterium
TTCGCCGCATATCCGCACTTCTGTCGGGGATCCCCCTCCTGCCGGCACTCTTCGTCGGCACCATCCTTCTCTCGTCGCTTTCGATCCAGCACAGGATCGAAAATGTGCACGACGGCGAGAAGTCCCTCCTCGAGCAGAACCGGAAGATCGCCCGGATCGTCTACAACCTCGTCTTCTTCCAGAAGTCGGCCCGCCAGGCGCTCCTCGAACAGCTCGAAGCGACTCCCGGATCCTCCGGAACTCCGGAAATCGCCGATCTTCTTGCCCAGAAGACGGCCCTCTTCCGGGAGACGGAGGCGGTCATCGAGGGAGTGCCCGAGGGGAAGCTCCCCTTCAGCCGGGCCATCGTCACCGAGCTCAAACTGAACTTCTCTCTCTTTCTGAAGGACCTCGAGCGTCCCCACCCCGCTTCCTCCTCCGACCTCCGGTTCCACTACCGCGCCCTCGAGGAGTCGATCCTCTCTCTCCACCTTGCGACCCAGACCGCCCTCTTCGGCATTGAACGCTCCCGCATCGCACTCATGAACACCCAGATGCACCTGTGGAACACCCAGTTCGGAGTCGTCCTCCTCCTCGGTCTTCTCACGATCGGGGTCGAGTTTCTGCGGGAGAGAAGAAAGAACGAGCAAAAGCTCTGGGACCTGACCTTCCGGGACCAGGTGACCGGTCTTTCGAACGAAAACCTCTTTCGCGACCGCATCGACTCCTTCATCCGCCTCATGGCCCCCGAGACCCGCCTTTTCGGGATCTTGGCTGTCGGCATCGACGACTTCAAGCGCATCAACGCCGCCTATGGCCACGGAGCGGGGAACGCCGTCCTCACAAAGCTCGCCCAGCGGCTGGGGATGGAGTCAGGAGAAGGCAATCTTCTCGTCAGGGGCGAAGGCGACACATTCCTGATCATGATGACCGATGTCGCCTCCGTCGAGGATCTCTACCGGCGCTCTGCCCGGATCCGGGAGAGATGCTCCGATCCGGTGGAGCACGGCGGCCACCAGATCGGCCTCTCGCTGTCGGTAGGGATCTCCTGCTTCCCCGAGAATGGGACCCAGGCCGAGATCCTGACAGAGCGCGCCAAGATCGCCCTTTCCACCGCAAGAGAAAAAGAAGGCGAGCACCAGGTCTGGCTCTTCGATCCCGATCTTGCCGCCCGGACCTTCGAGACGATGGAGCTCGCCCAGTCCATCCGCCGGGGGATCGAGCGGGAGGAGTTTGTCCTCTACTTCCAGCCCATCGTCGATCTGTCCCGGGGCAAAGCCCATCTTGCCGAGGTCCTGGTCCGCTGGAACCACCCGGAGAAGGGGCTGGTCCCCCCCTCGACCTTTATCCCGGTGGCGGAGGCCAACGGCACGATCGTCGACCTGGGGAGCTGGATCCTGGAGGCCGCCTGCCGCCAGGGACGAACCTGGCTCGACAAGGGATTCGACCTGAGCCTCTCCGTCAACGCCTCCACCCGCCAGATCCGCCACCCGGGATTCCTCGACCATGTGAGCAGCGTCCTCGCCAGGACAGGATTTTCCCCAAAGAACCTCGTCATCGAGATCACCGAGTCGACGATGATCTCCGAGTGGGAGACCTCCCTTCGGGTGACACAGGACCTTGACCGCATGGGGATTGCCCTCTCGATCGACGACTTCGGGACGGGCTACTCCTCGCTTAGCTACCTCAACCGCCTTCCGATCCACCATCTCAAGATCGACAAAAGCTTTGTCGACGACCTCGAAAACAACGACCGAAGCCGGGAGGTGGTGAAGGGGATCATCATCCTTTCCCATGCGCTTAATATTCTGACGGTGACAGAAGGGGTCGAACAGGAGGGGCAGAGGAATATTCTGAAAAATCTCGGGGCCGACTTCATCCAGGGCTACTTCTATTCGCGGCCCCTCCCCGCGCCGATCTTCGAGACCTTCATGGAGGAGTTCAACGGGAACGGAACGCTCCAGTCATAGTCGGAATCCTTGGAATAAGTTTCAGGGGAGACGGCCCGGAGGGGAGAAGGAGCCGGGAGAGTTTGGAAATGCCGCACGCAAGGAGGTTCAGAAGACGACCGGAAGCTCGCCCTCTAAGGCAAAGCCGCCATCTCCGGGAATGAAGGCGACGCCGCGGACAACGACTCCTGCGGCCCTCGCTGCGACGAGAGCCTCCCGGTAGGCCGGGTGGACCCTGTCGGCCGGCGCCACAAACCGGCAGTCCCCCCGCCCGACGACGAAAAGGAGAAGCGCATGGTCTCCCTTTTCTGCCGCGCGGGAGAGCTCTTCGAGATGGCGGACCGCCCGCTCCGAGACGGCATCCGGGAAGAGTGCCGCCTCCCCCTCGCGATAGGTCACGCTCTTGACCTCGACAAACCACCGCCCCCCCTGTTCGTCGAAGAAAAGATGGTCGATGCGGCTCCTCTCCCCCAGCGCGACCTCCGAGCTCCCGTGTCGCCACTTCGGACAGAGCCCCTTCTCCGGATCAAGAATGGCCTCAAGAGCCAGGGTGTTGGCCCGATTGGGGTTGATGCCGACCCGGATGCCGGGAAGCGGTTCCGACTGCTCCGTGCGGAAGAGGTAGCCTCCGGGATTTTTGGGGTTGGGGGAGATAGAGGAGAGGAAGAGGGGGATCCCCGGTCTGTCGAGACAGCTCGTGAGGCGTCCGGGGTTCGGACAGTGGCACCAGACCTCCGGGCTCTCCCCGGAGCCCTCCGAAAGCCGGGCAAGCACGGAAAAGCGTTTCTCCCTTTTCAGGAAGGTCGCGGGAAGAAGCGGCAAATCGTATCTCACGAAGAAGCTCCCGGCAGGAGGCCCGATTGGAGAAATGGATGAAAGAAGAAGTCGAAATGACAAGAGTATACGACTTCCTGAAGGGAGTGGGACAGATCGGGTCCATCGCGATCCTGTGCGACCGTCTCTGGCCCCGGGGCGTCTCGAAGGCGGCGCTCGAAGGCGTCCCCTGGATGAAGGAGTGGGCCCCCTCCCGCGAGCTGAGAGAGGCCTTCCACGCTGGTACGATCCCCTTTGGCGAGTTTCGGGACTGCTATCGGATCGAACTCGGCGAGAGGCGGGCGACAATCGCAGGGGATCTGAGAGCCCTGGGACTCCCCGACCCACAAAAAACGCTTCGTCTTCTCTCTGCCTCCCGCGACATCGAACACTCCCACCTGCCGGTCCTCAAAGACTATCTGGCGGAACTTCTTCCCCCCCGGCCTACGCCGTAGCATTCGATCCCGCAGGAGGCGATCTCCCGGGGGTCGTACTGGTTTCTTCCGTCGATCACCACCGGCCGGCGCATGAGGGCCTTGACCCTTTCCCAGTCGGGGGTGCGGAAGACGCGCCACTCGGTCAGAACACAGAGGATATCGGCGCCGGCAAGGACCTCGTAGGGCTCCTTGCCGAAGGAGATCCTGTCCTTATAGCGCCCCCGGAGATTCTCCATCGCCTCGGGATCGTAGAGGGCCACCCGGTAGCCCCGAAAGAGGCAGGCGTCGAGCGTCACGAGGGCGGAGGCCTCCCGGATGTCGTCGGTCTCCGCCTTGAAGGCCCCCCCCCAGATCGCGACCCGAAGATCGCCCTTTCCCGGATAGAGACGATCGATCAGGGCCATCGGGATCTCCT
>DAHXNG010000001.1 GCA_027366615.1 Nitrospirota bacterium
CGGGCGTAGATCTCGCGCCATCGTCCGTCTCCCCCGAGAAAGGCGTCGACCAAGATCAGGAGGGTCGACCGGGGGGTGTGGAAGTTCGTGAGAAGGCCGTCCACCGCAAGAAACCGGAAGCCCGGCCGCACGAAGAGCCCGGTCCAACCCGAGATCTCCTCCTCGGGCCCCGCCCCCCGGGCAAAGGCCGACTCGAGGGCCCGAAGCGAGGTGGTCCCCACCGCCACGACCCGCCCCCCCTGCGCCCTCGTGCGAGCTATCGCCCGAACCGTCTCGGCGGGAACCGAATACCACTCCTCATGCATCATATGCCGGTCGACGGGCCCCTCCGAGAGAGCGCGGAAGGTTCCAAGACCGACGTGGAGCGTCACCTTGGCGATCCCGATGCCCCTCTCTCCGATCCGGGCCAGCACCTCCTGCCCCAGATGAAGGCCGGCGGTAGGGGCGGCAACCGACCCCGGCACCCGGGAATAGACCGTCTGGTAGCGATCCCGGTCGGACTCTCCGGCCTTTCTCCGGCGGGCGATATAGGGGGGCAGGGGCATCTCCCCCCCGGCCTCGAGGGCCAAAACAAGCGGTCTCTCCCCCCGGTACTCCCCGGAAAAGAATTCCAGGGTCTCGTCGTAGACGATCTCCCGAAGCTCGCCTTCCCCTCCGAAGAGGCTAAGACGGCTCTCCCCTTTGAGCCCCCGCCCCAGAAAACGGACCCGGCCTCCGGCCTTCTCCCCGTCGAACGGCCCCAGAAAAAGGATCTCGAGGGAGCCCCCCCGGGAGGTTACGGCACGGGTCCGGGCGGGAACGACCCGGGAATCGTTCGCGACAAGAAGGTCGCCGGGAGAGAGAAGGGAGGGAAGATCGTCGATCCGGCCCCCAAAAGATCCTGCTCCTTCGGAGGCTCCGTATTTTGGGACCACAGCAAGCCGGCTCGCCTCGCGGCGCTCCGGGGGGACGAGACGGATGCGGTCCTCCGGAAGGTCGTAGTCGTAGTCGCTGGCCTCGAGAGGAGGGAGACGCACTGCCTACCGCCTGAAGAGGGCGAAGAGAAGAGAGAGGGCGACCGAGAGGACGAGGGAGAGGAGAAGACCCGAGACCAGGGGGAAGGAAAAGACGAAGCCGGGCTTTTTGATCACGATGTCCCCGGGAAGATGGCCAAAGCGGGCAAGGACCCCCCGCCCCCCAAAGCGTTCGGCCAGGGCGAGGACCCCTGCCAGGAGAAGAAGGAGAAGTCCTGCGGCGGCAAGGGTTCTGACCATGGCCCTAGGAGACCTCTAGCATGCGGTCGAGCGCCCGGCGGGCTCCGGCGATCACCTCCCGGGAAAGGAGGATCTCGGGGGAGAGGTCTTCGAGCGCCCAGAGGAGGCGTTCGAGGGAGTTGACCTTCATGTTGGCGCAGTCGCAGGTAGAGCAGGCGGGGATAAAGGTCTTGTCGGGATTCTCCCGGGAGAGGCGGTGGATCATGCCAAGCTCCGTCCCCACGATGACCGTTTTTTTGTCGGAGCGCTTCACCTCTGTCGCCATCCGGCTCGTGCTGGCCACCACGTCGGCCGCCTCCGCCACGGGGGCGGGACATTCCGGATGGGCGATGACCAGGGCATCGGGGTGGCTCTCCCGCTCCCGGAGGATGTCGGAGGCCATGATCCGCACGTGGGTCGGGCAGAACCCCGAGTAGAGAAGGAGCTCCCGGCCGGTCTTCCTCTGGACGTACTCGCCCAGATAGCGGTCGGGGATGAAGAGGATGGGCTGGTCTTCGGGGAGGGAGTTCACGATGGCGACCGCGTTGGCCGAGGTGCAGCAGATGTCGGATTCGGCCTTGACGGCGGCGGAGGAGTTGACGTAGGTCACGACCACCGCTCCCGGGTGGCGGGCCCGGAGCCTCCGAACCTCCTCGGGGGTGATCATGTCCGACATGGGGCAACCCGCCCGAAGGTCGGGGACGACCACCGTCTTGTCGGGGGAGAGGACCTTGGCCGTCTCCGCCATGAAGTGGACCCCGCAGAAAAGGATCACCGGGTGGGCGGTCGTGGCGGCAAACCGGGAGAGCTCGAGGGAGTCTCCCACGAAGTCGGCGACATCCTGGATCTCCCCGATCTGGTAGTTGTGGGCCAGGATAATGGCGTCCCGGCTCTTTTTTAAGGCCTCGATCCGCTCGACGACCGGATCCCTGCTGGCACCGACGGCTGCGGGGCTCACCCGAGGACCCCCCGCGCAAGGAGGAGCTCGGCGATCTGGACGGCGTTGGTGGCCGCCCCCTTCCGGAGGTTGTCCCCGCAAAGCCAGAGGTTGATCCCGTGGGCAATCGACGGATCCTGCCGGATGCGGCCGACTAAGACCTCGTCGCGACCTGCCACGCTTCGGGGAACCGGATAGAGATCGTGGGCCGGATCGTCCCAGAGGAGGACCCCCGGCGCCGTGGAGAGCTTCTCGCGCACGGCCTCCGGTGAGACCGGCCGGGAAAAGGCCAGGTTCACCGACTCCGAGTGGCCCACCATGACGGGAACCCGGACGCAGGTGGCCGAGACGGCGAGGTCGGGCCTCTCGAGCATCTTCTGGCTCTCCCGCACCATCTTCTCCTCCTCCTTGGTCGAGCCGTCGGGAAGGAAGGAGTCGATCCGGGGAAGGCAGTTGAAGGCGATCTGGTGGGGGGCGTAGACCCGGGGAACGATGGAGTCGGCCTCGCCGTTGAGAATCTGGGCCACCTGGGTCGCCAGTTCGTCCATCGCCTCCCGCCCCGTCCCCGAGACCGACTGGAAGGTCGTCACCACGATCCGCTCGAGCGGCGCGAGATCCATGAGCGGACGCACCGCCACCAGAAGAATAATGGTGGCGCAGTTGGGGTTGGCGATCAGGCAGGGGCCGCGGTCGGGAAGATGGTGCGGGTTGACCTCCGGGACCACGAGCGGGATCTCCGGCACCATCCGGAAGGCCGAGCTGTTGTCGACCACCGAGGTCCCCTGGGCGACCAGGGCTGGGGAGAGCTCGCGACTCGTCTCGGCCCCCGCAGAAAAGAGGGCCAGGGGAACCCCCGAGAGCTGGGAGGGCGTCTCGAGGCGCCGAACGGAGATGTTCTTGCCTCTAAAATAGATGCGCTCTCCCGCGGACCGCTCCGAGGCGAAGAGAAGAAGCTCGGTGACGGGGAAGTTCCTCTCCTCGAGGACGGTCACCATCTCCCGGCCGACCGCCCCCGTGGCGCCGACGACTGCAACCTTCACCGCGCAACCCCTTCCGATTCGAGGAGGCGGAAGAACGCCTGGGAGATCCGTTCCCCCATCTCCCGGCATCCCACCACGCGGCTCCCCTGTTCGGCGATGTCCCGGGTGCGGACCCCCTCGCCCAGGACCGTCTCGACCGACCGCTCGAGCATCCGCGCAAGCCGTGCCTCGCCCAGCGAGTGGTCGAAGAGCATCGCAAGCGAGAGAAACATGGCGGAAGGATTGGCGACGTCCTGACCCGCGATGTCGGGGGCACTGCCGTGGATCGGCTCGTAGAGGCCGGTCTTCCCGCCGACTGCGGCCGAGGCCAGCATCCCGATCGATCCTGTAAGCTGGGAAGCCTCGTCGGAGAGAATGTCGCCGAAGATGTTGCCGGTGACGATAACGTCGAAGCCGCCGGGGTTCCTGACGAGCTGCATGGCGGCGTTGTCGACGTACATGTGTTCGAGGACCACGTCCGGGAACTCCCGGGCCACGCGGATCACAACCTCCCGCCAGAGGACGGAGGACTCGAGGACATTGGCCTTGTCGACGGAGGTGACCTTCTTTCTCCGGGTCCGGGCCACCCCGAAGGCGACCCGGGCGATGCGCTCGATCTCGGGTTCGGAGTAGCGCTCCGTGTTGATCCCCACCCGAACCCCCCCCTCGGTGACGATCCCCCGGGGAGAGCCGAAGTAGATCCCGCCGGTCAGCTCCCGGACCACGAGA
>DAHXNG010000015.1 GCA_027366615.1 Nitrospirota bacterium
TCGGTCCCGAACTGCTGGAGAAAAGCAGGCATCGACAAGCCTGGCTGAAATTGGACCCGATTCATAGCCATGGGAGTCCTCCGACTACAGGTGGACATAGAGTATGCGCCTTCTGGTTGAGAAATATCGGAACCGGGCGGAACCGGGCTTAACAATCGTGCTAATCAGGTGCTCTCTTGACCCTTTTGACTCACTCTTCCTCCACCATGAGGAGGCCGGGAGGGTCCCGGCTTCGCTTCAAATGACGATCATGGAGGATGACCATGTCCGGCCTGCCGCAAAACCCTCTCCCGTTTGTCCCTCCCTCAATCCTTCCCGCCTCCTTTCGCCTGAAGCTGCCCTTCCGGTCGGCCCGGGAGCTGGTCGTCACGACGGCCTGGGTTCCGGAGCACACCTCTCTCGAGCGGGTCTATCGGATGTTTGGGTCCGATCCGTCACTTCCCGGCCTGGCCATCCTCCGGGATCGTCGTCCTCTGGGGCTTCTGACGAAGAACGCCCTGGTCGAAAGATTTTCCTACCGCTTCTCCCACGAACTCTTCGGACACAAGCCGGTCACTGTCTTTATGGATTCCTCCCCCATCGTGATCGAGGCCGAAACCAGCCTCGACATCATAGAAAAAAAACTGGGAGGATCGGAGTCCGACGAAATGACCGAGAACGGCTTTCTGATCGTGGAGGAGGGGAGGTATGTGGGTATCGGAAGCTGGCAGGAGCTCGTCAGGAAGATCTCCTCCCGCCGGGAGGAGGTCTTTTCCTTCATGGCCCATCACGACGGGCTGACCGGTCTTCCCAATCGACTCTCCTTCATGCGGGATCTTGAGGGACGTCTCCTCCGGGGGGAGGCGGGCGCGGTGGTCTATCTCGACTTGAACGGTTTCAAGGAGGTCAACGACCGCCATGGCCACGAAGAAGGAGACGCTCTCCTCACCCGATTCTCCGAGCGACTCGAAGTCGTCCTCCCCCCGGGAGCCATGGCCGCACGGCTGGGAGGAGACGAATTTGCGGTCATTCTTCCGGCGGCAGTCTCCGAGAGCTCCATCCGGTTATTCCTCGAGCGGCTGAGAGACAATCTTGCCAGCCCCTGTCCGGTGGGAGGCCAGCCATACCGGATCGCGGCCAGCGCCGGCTCCGTCATCTTCCCGTCTCCCGGCCTCGATCTCAAGGGGATCCTCCGGATGGCCGACAGCCGGATGTACGAAGAGAAGAAGCGGGGAAGACGCCCCCGAATGGTTGCCGATAGACCAGAGCTTCCCGCACCGGTCGCCTGCGGGAAGCTCTCCTGCTCTCTCGACAGCCTTACGGGCCTTCCTGACAGGCAGGCTCTCTACGGCTATCTGGAAGAGCGTTTCCGGTCGGGATCCGGGAGCTCCGGGATGCTTCTCCTCCTTCTCGACCTGGACTATTTTTCCCGGGTCAACGACCTCTTCGGCCACGGACTGGGGGACTCTGTCCTGAGGGAGACCGCCTTGCGTCTCCGGGGGGCAGTGCGGGAGAGCGACTTCGTTGCCAGAATCGGCGGTGACGAGTTTGCCGTGGTCTTGTCCGGCGTGGAAACTCTGGACGATGCCCGGCAGGCAGCGGAGGGGGTCCGGAGCGTCCTCGCGGCTCCCTTTGTTCTGCCGGAGCGCGAATACATCCTTTCGGCCTCCCTCGGAGTGGCTCTTTCCTCGCCTGAGAGCCGGGAGTTCCAGGAGATTGTGGGGAATGCCGACATGGCGCTCATGGGGGCCAAGGAGGCGGGGCGGTCCCGGACGCACTTCTTCGATCCCCGGGAGAAGAAACGGCGGGCGGAGCGGTACAAGATGGCGCAGGATCTTTACCGGGCCCTTTCCCGGGGAGAGTTCCGTCTCTGGTACCAGCCGATCGTCGAGACGGCCGGAGGACGGATCGTGGGAGCGGAGGCACTTCTTCGCTGGGCAAGGGAGGACGGCCGCATCATCGGCCCCGACCTCTTCGTCCCTCTTCTCGAAGAGAACGGCCTGATCGTTCCTCTGGGGGAGTGGGTTCTCGAGACGGCGCTCCGGGCCCGGAATGACTGGGCATCCCCGGAGGGAGCGAAGATTTTTGTCTCGGTCAATGTCTCCGGAGTCCAGCTCTCCCGGCCCGACTTCCTGCCCCGCTTTCTTCAGATCATCGACCGCTGTAACGCGGAGCCCGGGGCGCTCTCCCTCGAACTGACAGAGACGGTTGCCATGCAGGATCCGTCAGGAGCAGAGGGGGTTCTCTCCGCCCTCAGGGAGAGAGGCGTCCGCTGTGCGCTCGACGACTTCGGGACGGGGTTCTCGTCTTTGGCGCGCCTCTGCCGCTTCCCGGCCGATCTTCTCAAGATCGACCGCTCCTTCGTGAAACAGGTCTTCGATCATCCCGAGAAGGCCGAGGTCGTCCGGACCCTCGTCATGCTGGCGCGGCGGCTCTCACTGAGGCTTTGCGCGGAGGGGGTCGAGCGGGAGGAGGAGCGGGAGTTCCTCTCCGGGCTCGGAGTGGAATGGCTCCAGGGATATCTTGCAAGCCGGCCAATGCCGGAGGAGGCCTTTTCCCGAATGGTAAAGGAGGGGCGAAGGGGCTTTGTCTCCGTTCCCTGCGGCATTGGTAGTCACTAAGAAAGACGGGGCGTCAAATTCAGAAGTCCTGTCTGGTTTTAGAGAGAGACGACGAGGAGAATGGTGGCCGGGAGGGGGCCGGGGTTTTTCCAGTTGTGGGGTTGGTGGGGGTCGAAGTAGACTGCGTCGAGGGGGCCCAGGTCGTAGGTCTTTCCGGCCTGTTCGAAGACGACCGTTCCCGAGAGGACGATTCCGAACTCCTCTCCCCGGACTCCGGCATGGGGCTGCTCCCCCACCTCCCCGTCCGGGTCGAGGGTGATGAGAAGCGGCTGCATCTTCTTTGCCGCAAATCCCCGCGCCAGCGGTTCGACTGTGGCATGGGAGGTGGTGCTGTAGACCCGGCGCCTGTTCTGTGCCGGCATCACGAGAGGGTCGGACTCGGAGCCTGCGTCGTCGAAGAGTGTCGTGATGGGAAGCTCGAGGGCGGCACAGACCTTTTCGAGTGTGGCGATGGAGGGGGAGACCTGTCCCGATTCGATCTGGGAGAGGGAAGAGGCGGATATTCCGGCCTTTTTCGCCAGGGTCCGAAGCGAGAGAGTCTGGGTTTTTCTCAGTTGGCGAAGTCGTTCGCTCACTTGTTTCATGAAACAAGTTTAGAGAATGGCCGCCCGGGATTCAAGATGGGGGCAAGACGACCCAGTCAAAGTCCCTCATCGAAACGAGATCGGAATTTTAAAAAAAAACTGGGGGATTTTTAAAAAACCCGTAAAAAACAAAAAGATCCTGAGGATGAAGTGTGCAACCGGGGCATAAAGTCAGGTTTTCCGGATTTTTGTCCAAAAAAAGACGCACCGGGGCTTAACCTGCCTTTCGATGAGGAGAAAGACATCCGCCTTTTTCCTAAAACCCGGCTCAGAATCCGAGGAAAGAGACCGCCAGGGAAGCCTTCCAGGAGAAGAACCGCGAGGAACCTGTTTTTCCTATGCGTTGGCGAAAGCCTCCGGGGAACCTCGATTGTCCGGACGACAGTGACAGGCAAGGATCCGCACCAAAAGCCGCCCCGATCCGGAACAGCAGGAGATCCTGAATCGTCTGGAGGTGACACTCCCACTAGGAGGCTGGGAAATAAGGCAAAAAATCTGATGTCAATGGAGATGGGGTTCTTATTTTATGCTATTCCAATAGGATGGGTGGGGTTATTGTGTCTATTTTTATTTAAATAAGTTGAGAAGGTGGGGAATTGTTTTAAGGAGAGTCGGTTTTTGAGACTTGTTTCCCAGCCTCCCAGGAAAATTGTCACCCGCCAAATCCCGGATCCGATCCAAATGTAGTACCTGAAAAGGAAAACTCATTTTCACAAGGCATTGCTAGGCCATGATTATTTTTTGGAAATCGAAACTTGGACTAAGATTTCATCGCGGAGGGGGAACGATGGAGAAATACCGACTAACGATGACCATTCGGCCGGAATGGAAAGAGGCGCTACGGACGGCGTCCAAAACGGCTCAAGCTCCCGTTTCCCAGGGTGAGTTCGCAAGGAGCTCCTAATGGTAAGGAGCCGTTAACTTAACGGGCCCTTACTTGTGCCCCCGCACCTGCCGGGCGATCTCCTCGACCCAGGAAAGATCGACCTCAAGGGTCGAGGCGATCACCCCGGGAGAGAGGACTCCCTTCGAGAGGAGCTTTTCGATGTCTTGCTGTCGGCCTTTTTCAATGCCTTGCTGCCGGCCTTTTTCAATGCCTTGCTGGAGGCCTTTTTCAATGCCTTGCTGGAGACCTTTTTCAATGCCTTGCTGGAAGCCTTTTTCAATGCCTTGATCTCTCAAATAGTCAACGACTGTCGTCATTTCTTCCTCCTGGGTGAAGGTGGTGAGCAGGGAGAGCATCTCGGGGGGGGCCACCTCCGGATGCACATGGCTGATATAGTCGAGAATCGTGATCATTGTATGAAGCATTATACCACGATCATTGGGGATCTCTCTCAAAAACTCCCCGACCACCCCCAGAAGCGTGGGAAGGGGGTCATGGATGTGCTTCATCGTCGCCAGATGGGCCCGGACCTCGGGAGCGGAGACCCGCCGTCTCAGCTCCCGGTCGTCGAAACGGGAGAGATCGATGAGAAGGAGTTCGTAGTCGGGCATCCCGCTGGCAAGCTCGGGGCGAAGCCCCAAGACCTCGGAGAGCCGGGAGGGGAGAGTCCAGGGGGGCTCTCCATGGTAGAAGAGAATCGGCACGATAGGCGGAGGCGTCTTTTCCTCCCGCAGAAAGCGGGCCCAGAGGGCCGTGACAAGACAGGCCAGCTTGAGGTGGATGTGTCTGGCGGAGGAGGACTTGTGCTCGAAGAGAA
>DAHXNG010000038.1 GCA_027366615.1 Nitrospirota bacterium
TCGGAGGGAACCTGGATCTCCTGGTGGTAGCGGGCGTGATAGAGCGTCTCGATCTTTTCGAAGGGGATCTTCCCCACACACGGCTTTAAGAGGACCGCTCCCGAGGGGCGGCAGGAGAGACGAAGGCGAAAAAGGGCATCCCGGTCGTCGACGGTCATCCAGAGATCGTCATGGCCTCCGGGCGAGAGGGAGGACGGCGTCCCGTTGGAGACCGGAAAGAGGCGGAGATCGAAGCAGCCCTCCTTGCAGGCAGTCGTCGCCCTAAAAAATCCTCCGTGGGGATGCTCCCCCCCCGTGACGAGATAGACCCCCCCGGAGGGGAGGGGTACAAGGCGGACGATCTTGCCGGAGGTCGGCTCGATCGTCGTCATGCGAAGCTTAGGCGCCTTTTCGGCGAGGTCGACCCACCCCAGCGCCCCTCCGTCCTTCGCAGAAAGGTAGAGCCTGTCCTCCTTCTTCGAGACGGCGGGGGAGGAGAGGACAAGTCCCGAGAGGGCCGGCGGAAACAACAGCTCGCAGGAGAGGCGCCGGCAGGAGGAGGGGATTCGCGCCAGAAGGCCCCGGCTGTAGGTGACCCACAGGTCGTCCCGCTTCGGGTCTAAGGCGAGGCCCGAAGGAGAGCCGCTTCCGGAGGGAAGCGGAAGGAAGGAGAGGCAACGGCCACTCCGGCAGGAGCCCGAAAGAAGGACGATCCGGTTGGAGAGCCGGTCCAAGACGGCCAGCCTCTGCCTTCCGGTATCGTAGACCGCCCGGAAGGGATAGGCTGGCCGCTCCGGCAGGGAATAGATTCGAAGACAGGCGGAGGAGAGACAGCCTCTGGGAAAATAGTCCACCCGATCGCCCATCCGCAGGAGCACATAGGCGCCTCCGTGAACCGGGTCGGCCACCACGTCCCCCGGATCGGAGAGGGATGGAGCCAGCGGGACCAGCGTCGCGCAGTCCTCGTTCCGGCAGGAGGGCGGGAGCACAAAGAGCCCATTCTTGAGGGTGGAGGAGAGGTAGAGCGTCCCGAAACGGTCCCGGGCCACCCCGCGAAAACCGAAGTTCGACACCGGAAGAGCCAGCGTCGAATAGCCCGTCGCAGGAGGAACGGGCTCATCCGCCGGAGCCGGGATCACCCCGCACCACAAGAGCCCTCCGGACAGAAGTGCCCCCAGAAGGAGCCGTCGCAGGAAGGCGGTCCGGTCAGACCGGAGGATGGATGGCATTCTCTTCTCCGATCGCGTGATAGAGGTTCAGAATATAGTTCCGGTCGGCTCCGAGATCGGCGGAGGAGGAGTCGGAGACGGCAGAGATCTCCATCCGGAGACCTCCCGGGACAGGAAGGAGCCCGATCTCGACCGTCGACCCCCGGTGCCAGAAGGACGGGGCGACCCGCACCACGATCCGGTCCTCCGCCCGGCTTTTGACGTGCCAGCCGGAAAAGGCTCCGATGGCGTGGTCGATATTTGTCCGAAGCTTTTGGGGATCGCCGTAGAAGGTCCGGGAGGCCACCTCCGGCAGGGGATACCCCCCGTCAGTCCAGGATCGGTTGAGCGTAAAATAAACCTTGAGCCTGGCGAGCGCCCCGGGATCGTTGGTAAAGGCGGCATTGTTTGCGATCAGGTCGCCGCCGAGATAGACGAGACCGATGAACACAAGAAGAGAGAGAATCCTGAGAGCTTTCACCCGGTCATTCCTTCCTGACGTCGATCTTTTCGACCCCGGCAAACTCGAGATAGCGCTCGGCGTCGATGGCGGCCATGCATCCCGATCCCGCCGCAGAGATCGCCTGCCGGTAGACCGGATCGGCGACGTCCCCGGCGGCGAAAAGTCCCGGAACGGAGGTCTTCGACCCGGAGACGGTCTTCAGGTACCCCGTGGCGTCCGTCTCGACAAGGCCACCTAGGAACCCGGTGTTGGGGCTGTGGCCGATGGCCACGAAAAAACCCGAACACGCCACGATGGACTCGGATCCATTGGTCACATCCCGGATCCGGACTCCGGTCACCTGCCCCTTGGACACGTCGAGGATCTCGACGATCTCGCTGTTCCAGAGAAAACCGATCTTGGGATTTTCCACGGCCTTTTCCTGCATGATCTTCGAGGCCCGGAGAGTGTCCCGGCGATGGATCACAGTCACTTTCGAGGCAAACCGGGTCAGAAAGATCGCCTCCTCAAGGGCGGTGTCGCCGCCCCCGGCCACAACGATCTCCCTCTCCTTGAAAAAGAAGCCGTCGCAGGTCGCACAGGCCGAGACGCCGGCGCCCATCAGGGCCTTTTCCGAGGAGAGCCCGAGAAATTTCGCGGAGGCGCCCGTCGCCACGATCACCGTCCAGGCGAGGATCTCCCGGCCGTCGTCGATGGCGATCCTGAAGCTCCCGTCGGCCATTTTTTCAACCTTCTCCACGATGGCGGTCTCGATCCGGGCCCCGAAACGAATGACCTGGGCCCGCATCCGCTCGATCAGCTCGGGGCCGGTGATCCCCTCCGGAAATCCCGGGAAGTTTTCCACATCCGTGGTGATCGTGAGCTGGCCTCCCGCCTGGGGCCCTTCGAGCACCAGGGGCGACAGAAAGGCCCGGGCGGTGTAGAGTGCCGCCGTAAGTCCCGCAGGACCCGTTCCAAGTATGACAACCTTTTCCAAAGAGCGATCCCTTCACAAAAAAAACTCTCGAGTGTTCCGGGCGGCCCGATACCCCCGTCCGGTCGTTCCGACTCCTAACAATAGCAAGGAGGCGAAAAGAGGGTCAACCGGACCGAAACCGGAGCCCCCCCCGCTATCTGACGGAAGGGCTGTTCCCCACGACCTTCTTTCGAACCTCGGGCAAAAAGCCCAGATAGTCGATCCCCTCGGCGAAGCGCAATGTCGCAAGGTCGGCCTGGTAGCGATACTGCCAGGTCGCAAGCGACGCCTCGGTGTCGAGAAGATAGACCTCGGCCAGGGTCAGGTCCACGATCGAGACAAGGTTGGCGGTATAGCGCTTCGTCGCAAGCTCCAGGGCAAGCTCCGCCTCCTTTACCGCCTCGGCGTAGGCCCCCACCGAGGCCCGGTCGGCCAGCGTATGGGAGCGCGCCCGGATCACCTGGTCGCGGATGTTGTGCGACCAGTCCGAGATCCCGTACTTCCGCTCGCGGGCCTTCTCCCGGGCCGCCTCCGTAAGGCCCCGGATCATTCCGCCAGTATAAAGGGGAATCGTGAGCGACCCTCCTCCCGACCACCATCCCCCCCCCGGGGCGTAGCTCTGCCCAGAAACCATGTTCCCCATGAACCCGTAGCTTCCGAAGGCGGAGATCAGGGGATAATGCTGGGCCTTTTCGTACTTCGTCTTCTCGCGCTCCTGGCGAAAGAGGGTGCGGTAGGCGTTGATCTCCGGACGGTAGGTCAGGCCGCGGGTGATCGCCTGGTCCCTCGAGGCCAGCTCCCGGGCATCCCCCGGAGCGGTCCCGGAGAGGGCCGTAGTGAGGCGATAGTCGTCCCGGCCGGCCTGCCCGAGGCCCATCGCGTCGTTGAGATGCGAGATCCGGGCCTCGAGGTCCTCCCTCTCGACCTCGAGGAGAGCCCGGGCCTTTTCGTAGTCGACCCGCGCGAGATCGTAGTCGAGCCGGGAGCGGTAGTCCGACTCGTAGAGGGAGCGCGTCAGATCCATGACGAGCTTTCTCTGGTCGAGGTTTTTCTTGTAGACATCGATCAGCTTCTTGTCGAGAAGCACACCAAAATAGGCCTGCTTGACCTGGAGAATCACCCAGGCATCCTTGCTGTAGAGCCAGTATTCCGAGGCTCTCCGACCGGAGAGCCTCTCCTTGACGCGATGCTCGAACTTCCCGAAGTCGAAGAGAAGCTGGTTGACCCCGACCGAGGCCACCCCAATAGGCACGTTTGACGCGGAAATCGGCCCCATCTTGGCGTAGTCCATCGGAAAGATCGGCGTCAGGAAGTTCATGCTGTTGAAGGACTGGTTGCCAAGGCCCGGATTGCTCTCCCCGTAAAGGGCACCGACCCCCACATGCGGATAGAAGTGGGAGCGGGAGACCTTGACATGGGCATTCTTGCGGGCCACCCGGTGGCGGAACCAGTCGAGCTTCGGATGGTGGGTCAGGGCAAAGCCCACCGCGGCGTCGACGGAGAGCCTCTCCGGCGGCACCCCGCTGTCGGGGATCGCCGTGGCGTTCTCCGCCCGGGCACTGGAACCCCCTCCCAGAAAGAGAAGTCCGGCGAGCCCTCCCAGCAGGAGGATCCCCGCCCTTCTCCCCGTCAGGCCCCCCCTCCGGAGGCCGGCCCCGATTACGGGTCGTTCACGTTCCATCGGTCGTCCCTCCTCAAGTGTCGCATTTTGGCTAAAGATCACAGCTGGCGGGCCGGTCTGAAGGGAACGGGCTTCATCGGCACCGCCCGGACGCTCTCCCCGGAGCGGACGTGCCACTTTCCGGCGACGACCAGCCTGTCTCCCGCGGAAAGCCCCGAAATCACCTGGACCCACTTGGCGTTGTCGATGCCGACCGTGATCGGGAGCTCGAGGGCCTTCCCGTCCTTGACCACCATGACGGAGAGGGGCTTGTCCCGCCGGGCCATGATCGCCGCCCCGGGGATCACGATGGAGTTCGGGTATTTCGCGAGGTAGAAGGTGAACTTTCCATACATCCCCGGATGGATCGCAAAGTCCGGGTTCGACATGTCGACCTCGGTGCGCATGGTTCGCGTCCGGGGATTCTCCGCCGTGTCGAAGCGGGTGACCCGACCCCAGAAGGTCCTACCGGACAGACCCGCCAGGTGCACCTCGACCCTCTGTCCCCTCCGGATCTGGGGAGCCAGGTCGGCCGGGACCCAGACATAGGCCCGCAGGGTATCGACCTGCTCGATCGTCACGATGGGCTGGGCGGTGGCCGTCGCCTCCGTCGCCTGGGAGATCAGCTTGCCGGGATCGACAAAGCGCTCCGTGATCATTCCGTCGAAGGGGGCGGCGATGGTCTTGTAGGAGAGAAGTGCCTCCTCGTGGCGCATCTCGGCCACCGCCTTCAGGTAGACGGCGAACTTCTGCTGGACCCTCTCCTTCGAGATGAGGGCGGGATGAGCAAGCCAGACACGCTTGATCCGGTGGTAGGTCAGGTCGGCGATCCGCGTGTCGGCCACGGTCCGGAGATAGTTCTGGTAGAGCTCCGGGTCCTGTATGTAGGCCAGAACCTGTCCCTTGTGAACGTAGTCCCCCTTGTCGACGTTCAGGTACTTGAGATAGCCGGGAACGTGGGCATAGAGAACCGCCTTCCGGAAGGATTCGACGCCGGCGGGAACGGTGACCTTGTGGTGGAGCGTCCGGAAGCGGACCGCCATCACCTGGACGGTGGGAAGGGGGATACGGGGGGGCACCGGGGGGTTGAACCACTTGTAGGCAAACAGGATCACCGGCCCCCCGATCAGGAGGGCGAAGACCACCAGGATCCCCGCCCGGACCTTTTTGGGCAGATGGACGTCCGTCAGGTCGATCTCGTTTTTCCATTCGGGACGAAAGGATTCGTGGTCCTCGAACTCCCCCTTGGGGGCGTGGCCCGGGGAGGCGCCCTCCTGACCCGCCGACTCGCTCATCTCCTCGCCTCTCTCCCCGGACAGCTGACCGGCTTTGTTGACACCATTCGCATTCTCTCCCTACCATCAGAAGACGGGGATGTACCCCCCCGTTTTATAGCCCGGACCGGAGCCCACAGCAAACCGTCACTCTCCGGACCGTCATCACAACAGTTGCCCGGGAACCGGAGCCCCGATGGACCGGCCCCCCCCAGGAAGGAGCGCCACCTGATGATTCCCGCCTTCGATACCCGTCCGTCCCACGCCCATGCGGGGCTCACCGTCTCTTCGCACCCCCGCGCACTGATCTCGATCTCGGGAGAGGACCGGGCCTCGTTTCTCCAGGGGCTCCTCTGCCAGGACGTGGTCGGACAGGCATCCGGAACACTCCGGTACGGATTCTTCCTGAACCCCAAGGCCCGGATCCTCTTCGACAGCTGGATCGGAGTCCTTCCCGACAGGATTCTCCTCTCCCCCTCCCTCTTCTCCCCGTCCGGCGAGGAGGCCTTTCTGGCCCACCTGAAGAAATATCTCTTCTTCCGGACCCGGTCCACGATCGCCTCCCTGACGCAGGACTTCGCCCAAGCCTCCCTCGTGGGTCCGGACGCCCCCTCCCTCGCGGCCACCCTCTTTGCAGAGGAAAGCGGCATGGAGGGCCTCAAGTCCCTCGCCTCCGGCGGCTTCGCCTTCCTCCATCCCACCCCCGGAGCCTTCGACACCGAGACCGGCCCCTGGATCGACCTCTGGATCCCGTCGGAAAAGGCGGAGAAAATTCTCGCCGAGCTTTCCGGGCGGGTCATCGACCGGGGAGGGCAGCGCCTCGATGATACAGGGATTGAGGTCTACCGGGTCGAGCGGGGAATCCCGGCCGTTTCCGCCGAGCTCAACGAGGGCCACTTCCCGGCCGAGGCCGGGCTCGACAACCTCGCCGTCTCCTACAACAAGGGCTGCTATGTGGGACAGGAGCCGGTCACCCGCCTCAAGTTCCAGGGACAGCTCTCACGAAAGCTTTCCGGCGTGAGATTTTCCGGATCGACCCCGATGGAGGGCCCCCTGCCCCGTCCCCTCCTGGCCGCAAGCGACGGCTCGGAGGCCGGTATCCTCACGAGCCTTGTCTCATCCCCCCTCTGCGGGACCCTCGTGGGCCTCGCCTATATCAAGCGGGGCCAGTGGGAGACCGGAAC
>DAHXNG010000046.1 GCA_027366615.1 Nitrospirota bacterium
TCGTCCAGATGGAGCTTCTCGACAAGGACTTCTTCCTCTATCTCGAACCGGAAAGCTCTTCGATGCGCCTCCTCTACCGGCGCCGGGACGGGTCTCTGGGGCAGATCGAGCCGGTATAAGGGCGAAAGCCAAAAGGGAAGGAGGGTGTCGTGGGGTTCTCGTTTCTCTTTGTGACGGGGCTCTCGGGGGCGGGAAAGAGCCAGTCCCTCCGCGTTCTGGAGGACTTGGGGTACTTCTGCGTCGACAACCTTCCGATCCCCCTCGTGCCCGCCTTTGCCGCCCTTTCCCGGGACCGGGAGGGGGAGCTATCCCGGCTGGCGATCGGCGTCGATATCCGGGAGAGGGGCTTTCTCCGGGAGTTCCGGGAGGGCTTCGCCCGCCTCAAGGCGGAGGGGCACTCCGTCGAGGTGCTTTTTCTCGAAGCGGCCGACGATATCCTCATGCGCCGCTTTTCCGAGACCCGTCGTCCGCACCCGCTGTCTCTTTCGGCGGGGCTTCCCCTGACCGAGGCCATCCGGGAGGAGCGAGCCCGTCTTTCAACCCTCAAAAAGACGGCCGACCGGGTGGTCGACACGGGTCGACTCTCGACCGCCGAGCTTCGGATCGTCCTGGGGAAGGCCTACGGAAGCCATGAGCCCGAGGAGGGACTCAGGATCTACCTTCTCTCCTTCGGTTTCAAGTTTGGTCTTCCGTTGGACGCCGACCTCGTCTTCGACGTACGGTTTTTGCCGAACCCGAACTACGAGGAGGACCTCGCTCCCCGGACCGGGCTTGATGGCCGAATATGGGAATTTCTTCTTGCCCGGGGGGCGGAGGAGGCCCTGTCGGAGTTTGCAGGATTTTTAAAAAGGCTCCTGCCCCGCTATGCCGCCGAGCGCCGTTCGACGTTGACGATCGCCATCGGCTGTACCGGGGGGCGCCACCGCTCGGTGGCAATGGCGACACATCTGGGAGAGATCGTGGCTCGCGAAGGATATACTCTTCGTGTGGCCCACCGGGATATCGAGAAGGAAGAGTCCCGCTATAAAAAAACACAGCCCCCCCTCACCAGGAGAGTTCCTCCGGAGGAGGGGGAGGGGAATCCGGGCGGTCCCGGCAAAGGACTTTGACTGTGACAGATACGAGCAAATCGGGACGGATCGTCGGTGCGATCGCGCTCCTTCTTCTTCCGGCACTTTTTCTTTCCTCCTGCGCATCGGAGAAGAAAAAGGCGCCCAAGGTCTATGCCTACCAGCTTCCCTGGTCGGGAAACACCCTGGTGCGATCGACGATCGTTCCCCTTCCCCCGGGCAAGGACTATGACGCCTCGGCCCGCCTGGTGGCCTATCTTGCGGCGCGCTCGCGGGTCCAGTCGCTTTATATTGCCGCCGTCCGGGCCCTTCCGCTGGTGGGGAAGACGACCGTGGGACAGATCCTCGACAGAAAGCCGGCGGTGAAAAAGCGCGTCGAGACCTTCCTGACCCACGCCCGGATCCGGACCGTCGCCTATCGTCCGGGGCAGGGGCTCTATCTCGAAGAGGTCGCCTATCTAGGCTCCGACTTCCAGTCCCTCCTCGGGGTGACGCTCCATCTGGTGCCCCACAAGAAGAAGGTAAAGCGCGGGGCCAACACCGCCAAGGCGGGCCAGGGCGGATCCGGAGGGGGCATGCCGATGATGCCCATGATGCCGTGACCTTACGGGAGGCGCGATGATCCGGTTTTTGACGGCAGGGGAGTCCCACGGGCCGGGGCTTACGGGGGTAATCGAAGGTCTTCCGGCAGGGCTTGAGCTCTCCGCCGAAAGTCTCTCTCATGATATGGGAAGGCGCCGGATGGGGTACGGCCGCGGAGGCCGGATGGCCATCGAGACAGACGCCGTCCGCTTTGTCTCCGGTGTCCGGAAGGGGCGGACCCTGGGCGGGCCGGTCACCGTCTGGATCGAAAACCGCGACTTCCGCAACTGGGAAAAAATCATGGGGGCGGACCCCGGGGAAGAGCTTCCTGCCGGGGATCCCGAGCGGGCGGTCTTCGTTCCCCGTCCCGGCCATGCCGACTTCGTGGGTGGGGTGAAGTTTGGCCACCGCGATCTCAGAAACGTCCTCGAGCGCGCCAGCGCCCGGGAGACGGCGACCCGGGTGGCCCTGGGCGCCATCGCCCGAAGCTACCTGGCCCTTTTCGGGGTGAGGGTCTCTTCGGTGGTGCGCGCGATCGGACCCGTCTCCTGGG
>DAHXNG010000058.1 GCA_027366615.1 Nitrospirota bacterium
GCCAAAAAACTCAATACCTTTTTTGCTTTTTCTCCCCTCTCGAGAAAAAAGATTCCCCCCTTCGCGGCCCTGTGGTACCCTCTTGGGACTCCCACCTCTGCACCGGGGCAGGGAGTCCCTTTACACACCCCCCGCCGGAGACTGTCCCATGGAGCGCTCGCGCACGCGTCTTGAATGGCCGGGTCGCGCCGAATCGGCTGAGGCCGCCGTCACCCCCCCCGGATCGAACCTTCTCCCCTCCTTCCACTTTGATCCGGGCCGGCATACCCTAGTCAGGGGGGACAATCTCGAGGTCCTGAAGTGTCTTTTGCCGACCCTTGAAGGCAAGGTCCGCGTCCTCTACATCGACCCTCCCTACAATACCGGCAACGACCTCCTTTACAACGACCGATTCGGCACCTGGGGACGTGACGGGGAACGCCATGCCGCCTGGCTCTCCATGATCTATCCGAGACTTCTTGTGGCCTCGCGATTTCTCCGCGAGGACGGCATCTTCTTCGCAAGCATCGACGACCGGGAGCTTCCCCGCCTTCGCATGCTTTGCGACGAGATTTTCGGGGAGGACAATCTCGTCGCAACCATCGTCTGGAGAAAGAAGGTCGTCCGGGGACGCGGCAACCGCCACATCCTTCCCCAAACCGAATACATCCTCGCCTATGCCCGGGACATCGAACGTCTCCCCCCCTTCAGCGAGCCTCTCACCGAAAGGATGAAGGACGAGTATGGCCACAGGGACGAACGCGGTCCCTACAAGAAGATCCCCCTGGCCAAATCCGGAACCCGGCACTCTCCCCGCCCGAACCTCTACTACTCTCTCCGGGCCCCTGACGGCTCGGAGATCCCGTGTCCGACCCACCAGTGGCGCTGGAGCCGGGAGACGGTCGAAAAAAGACACAAGGAGATCCTGATCGAGAAAAACCGGAACGGGCGCTGGACAGTCTATACCAAGCAGTATCTTCGATCGGAGGAAGGGGAGGAACGGGGACGGACCCCGGAGTCGTACTACGACCGGGTCACCACAAGCGATGGTACAGGGGAGATGAAGGAGCTCTTCGGGGAGGTCATGCTGGACTTTCCCAAGCCCTCGCGACTTATCCGGGATCTGATCGCCTGGGCCACCCCTAAGGGATCATCCGATCCCGTCATGGATTTCTTCGCGGGATCCGGATCCACGGCCCAGGCCGTGCTCGAACTCAACGCCCAAGACGGGGGACGGCGCCCTTTCCTGCTGGTCCAGTCGCCCGACCCCATCGATCGCACGGACTACAAGACCATCTACGACATCTGTCGGGCACGCGCCAAGAAGGTCGGAGAGAGACTCTCGAAAAGCGGGCAGGCTCCGCTGCCCGTTCTTGAGTACCGTCTGATACCTACCCCTTGAATCCGTGGCGAAGGATGTACCGGTAGAAGGCGGGCTGAAGCCATCGGGAGCGTTCCTGAGGGGGGGAGACAAAGGAAGCGATCCGCTCGGCCATGACGGCCGGATGGGTCCCCCGGAAGGGCTTGAGAAAGGGATAGTGCTCCGGCATGTAGTCATTGGCCCCGAGGATCTCGGCATCCTTGGGCTTGGGGGTCCCGTCCCAGTAGTAGTCGACCTGGACCTGGATCTTCTGGCGGAGAAGGGCCTTGGACTTGACCCATCCATAATGGTAGATGGGCCCTTCGGCATACTGCCAGAGATCCTTCTCGCGCTTTCCGATGAAGAGGCCGTCGGAGGCCCTGGCAAAGCCCAGCGCATCTCCGACGGAGACGACCCTGGTCGGCCTGACGATCCGAAGGGCACGACGGTAGGCCCAGGGGTCGAGCCGGAAATAGTCTCCCACAAAATGGCGGTACCGGAACATGAGCCCGAGAAGGGAGGAGTCGTCTCTGGTGCGCTCCATCGAGCGCCGGATCCCCTCGTAGTCCTTCTCGTGGAAGACCTCGTCCGACTGGAGATAGATCGCCCAGTCGGCATCGGGGCGAACGTGGGAAAGGGCGATATTGGTCTGGTCCGCATAGACGAGCCCGTCTCTTGCACGGGTCTTGTCCCAGACGGACTCCACGATCCGGATCCGGGAATCGCCTATTCCCCGGATCCTCTCAAGGGTCCGGTCTTCGGAGTCTCCGACGTTGACGACAAGTTCGTCCACCAGGGGAAGAAGAGAGCGAATCGACTCCTCGAAGGGGTAGTCGAGCTTCTCCACATTGCGACAAAAGGTAAATCCCGAGACGATCAAATCCTTCTACTCCCTCTCCTTTATTAGCTTTTCTTTTGGCAAAATCCCTTCTCATCCAAAACCTCTTCATGCTACCATAGATGGAATCGTCCCGAAAGCGCGGATCACGGGCATCCTCATCGGAGGAAACGGTCCCGGAAAGCGACTCCAACACGAAGGAGGACGGGGAGCTGCCCCGAGAGGGGAAGGCCCCCTTGCCATGACCCTCGAACGCCCTCCGGCACTTGCCGGTAACTTCTATCCTGACGACCCACTGCAGCTTTCCCAGCGCATCAGGAGCCTTCTCGACGCCCCCCATACCCCCCCACCGGGCCGCCTCGACCCCGACCGGATCCGGGCCATGGTGGTCCCCCACGGCGACCTTCTCCGAGCCGGCCCTGTTCAGGCATCGATCTACAGGATTCTCAAGTCGCGAAAGAAACCGCCCGCCCGGATTCTTCTCGTGGGGCCACTCCATACCGGCGCCGCCTACGGAATCGTGCTCCCGACCCATCCCTCCTTCCGGATTCCGACAGGCTCATTCCCCGTCGACCGGGTCGCCATCCGTCAACTGGCCTCCTTCTCGGAGACACTCTTCTCCGACGAGGCCCACGCCTATGAGCACTCCATAGAGACCCAGCTTCCCTTTCTCATGGAGATCTGGGGAGGAAAGCCCCTCGTTCCGGTCGGCTACTCGGACATCACCTCCGAGGTTCTCTTTCGGGTCCTCGAACCCCTGATGGCCGATCCCGAGACCCTCACCATCAGCTCGGCCGACCTCTCCCACTATTTCAGCGCAGAAAAAGCCGAAAAAATCGATACGGCCACAGTAGACAGGATCCTTTCCGGAGGAATGGTCGACCGGCTCGAATCCTGCGGCGCCAACGGAATCAACGCCCTGACCCACTTGGCACATAAAACAGGGATTCTCCCCGGCCTCATCAACCTCTCCCATTCGGGAGCTGCCACCGGAGAGACGGGACAGGTGATCGGCTACGCCGCCCTTTCCTACACCCAGACCCGGCGGTGAGGCCCCAAGGCCGTCTCCCGTTCTTCCCTGCCCTTCCCGCCCCCCGTCCGGTCATCCTTCTCATGGGAGCGCGCACGGCCAGAAGCATCGGCCAAGGGGCTCTGGCGGCCAATTTCATCCTCGAGCTCAAGAGGGTCGGATGGAGCGCCCCGGCCATCGGCGCCGTTCTCTCGGGCGGGATCGCGTTCTCGATTGCGGCGACACTGCTCCTTGGTCCCGCAAGCGACAGGTTCGGTCGCAAGCCCTTCCTTGCCGGCTACGAACTCCTTCAGCTGTTGTGTGCCTTTGGAGGCTTCCTGACGGAGACAGGAACCCCCTCGAACCTGGTCCTGACACTCATTGCCATTGTCGGGGGCTTCGGCCAGGCCACCGGAGGGGGCGCGGGGGCCTTTTCTCCCGTGGAGCAGTCCTGGCTCTCGCGCCTACTTCCCGACCCCCTCCGCAGCCACTACTTCAGCCTCAACACTGCGACAGGTTTTTTCGGGATGGCCCTGGGGGCGCTTTCCGGTCTCTACCCCCATTTTTTCCCCTCCATGGGGAACCCGGACCTTCTCGCCCGCGGGGTCTTCCTCACCGTGATGGCCGGAGCCCTTCTGGCGCTTCTCCTTCTTCTCTTCGTCCCCGATACGACGAGCTCTCCCACGGTCGTCCTTGAGGAGACCCGGAAGAGCGAATGGGCCCTTCTCAGGACGCTCATCGGCGTCAACTCCTTGAACGGACTCTCTCTCGGCCTCTATGCCCCCCTCATGGCCTACTGGTTCTCCCTGCGCTTTGGCCGGGGTCCGGGCTCCATCGGTCTGGCCATGGCCGGCGGATACCTTCTTGCCGGGATCTTCTCCCTGGCCTCGGCCCCGCTCTCCCGCCGTCTTGGGACGGTCCGCACCGTTATCGCAGGTCGGGGCGCTGGCCTCGTCTTTACCCTTCTGATTCCTCTCATGCCGACCTTTGCCCTGGCGGTTCTCGCCCATCTTCTCCGCGTCGCCTCGAACCAGGGGACCATCGGGGCCCGTCAGGCCCTGTCGGTCAGCCTCGTCGGAGAGGGGAGGCGAGGGCTGGCCGCAAGCCTCCACAACGTCTCCATGCAGATTCCCCAGTCGATCGGACCGACCGTCGGGGCGGCGCTCCTCTCCCACGGAATGACAGGGATGCCCTTTTTTCTCGGGGCACTGCTCCAGGGGGGGTATCTGTTTTTCTACTACAGGGCCTTCGAAGGATTTGACAGAAAAGACTGACGGCCTCTCTTGGGAGAGGGACAAACGAAGAAATGCGGAGTTCCGGGGAGTCCGATTAAGGGGAGGGGAAAACGACAAAAAAAAGGGGAGGAAGACTGGCTTCCTCCCCCCATGGCTGGCATAAACAGGGTCAGGCGTGAGTCGGATAGTCGATATATCCCCGCTCTCCGCCCATGTAGAAGGTTGAGGAGTCGGCCGGAGCAATGGGAGCCTTCCTGGCGAAGCGCTCGACAAGATCGGGGTTCGAGATGAAGGGAACACCATAGGCCACGAGATCGGCCAGTCCGCTCTCAATGACGCGATTTCCGGTTTCTCGGTCGAATCCGGTATTCGTCATGAGGACCCCCTTGTACCGGGGGCGGTAGGTGGCGGTCACATTCTCCACCATATGGGGGATGGAAGAGACGTCGGCGGCCTTTTCCCGAAGATGGAGATAGGCCATCCCCGATCCCGAAAGACGGTCGATGACATGGTCGTACAATGCCTTCGTATTCGAATCGGCCGGGATGTTCCAGATGTTGGCGGGGGAGAGCCGGACAGCGGTCCGGTCACGGCCGATCGCTGAGGCGACGGCGTCGATGATCTCAAAGAGGATCCGGGAACGATTTTCGATGGAGCCGCCGTACCGGTCCGTTCTCAGGTTGGTCTTGTCCCGGAGGAATTGCTCGATCAGGTAGCCGTTAGCCCCGTGGATCTCGACTCCGTCAAAGCCGGCCCGCCTGGCGTTCTCCGCCCCTTTTTTGAACTCGGCGACAATCTGCTCGACCTCTTTTGTCTCAAGGGCCCGGGGAGCGACAGACTTCTTGAGTCCCTGAGGGGTGTAGACATCGACCTCGGCGTCGATCGCCGAAGGAGCGAGCGGCAGAGCCCCCCCGAGAAGGTCCGGGTGGGAGATGCGACCGACATGCCACAGCTGAAGAAAGATCCTCCCCCCACGACCGTGAACGGCCTCCGTCACCTTCTTCCAGCCTTCCACCTGGCCCTCCGAATGGATCCCGGGGGTGTTCATATAGCCGACGCCCTGGGGAGAGATCTGGGAGCCCTCGCTGATAAGGAGCCCCGCCGAGGCTCTTTGGGCATAGTAGGTCGCCATGATCTCGACGGGGATCAGGTCCTTGTTTTCTGCACGATTTCGGGTCATGGGAGCCATGACAACCCGGTTCGGAAGTGTCAGGGGCCCCATGGAAAGGGGGGTCAGAAGCGGTTGGCTGGCATCGTGGGACATTCCTGTATCCTCCTTGGAGAGAGTTCGAATAAGTTTACGGAAAAGGCAAAGGAAACCTAAGGTCGATCAGAGATCATCCTTCAGGAAGCGGGAGAGGGACTTGAGGGCCTTGTCGTTTCTCTTGTAGTAGGTCCATTGCCCCTGGCGACTGGCCTCGACCAGTCCCGCCTTCTGCAAAATGGAGAGGTAATGGGAGACGGTCGACTGGGAGAGCCCCGACTTCTTCGCAAGAAGCCCGACACAGAGGCCATGCTTCCTGGAATGCCCCCCAACCCCCTCCGGATCCTCGGGAAAGTAACGGTCCGGATCCCCCAGCCACTTGAGAAAGTGGAGGCGGGATTCGTTTGCCAGGGCCTTGAAGGTCTCTACCGGATCCATATCGTCCATTATATCGATTTTTCTCGAAATGTCAATCCCATTATCGTCTCTCCTCCCCAAGCAGGCTCTCTGCATGGTAGGAGGAGCGAACAAGCGGGCCGGACTCCACGGCATCGAAGCCCAGTCTTCGGGCCTCATCTCCGATCTCGTCGAACTCGGAAGGGGAGAGGTAGCGGACAACCGGGAGGTGGTTTTTTGAAGGGGGAAGATACTGTCCCACGGTGACCATCGTCACCCCTGACATCCGCATGTCCCGCAGGACCACCCCGATCTCCTCCCTTGTTTCTCCCAGCCCCGCCATGATCCCCGACTTCACCGGAATGCCGGGGGAGAGAAGGGCATAGCGGGAGAGGAGCGAGAGAGAGTGGCCATAGTCGGCCCCGGGACGAACCGTGCGATAGAGTCTCGGAACGGTCTCGAGGTTGTGGTTGAGGACGGTAGGCCTGATCCCGGCAAGCACCCGAAGGGAGACCTCGAGAGAGTGGCGGAAGTCCGGGACGAGGATCTCGATTCCGAGAGAGGGATTGTGGAGCCGAAGCGTTTCGACCACCGCCGCGAAGTGTTCCGCCCCGCCATCGGGCAGATCATCCCGATCCACGGAGGTCACAACGAGGTAGCGGAGACCCGCCTCGGCAACCATCCGGGCAAGCCTTGACGGCTCCTCCGGATCGGGGGGGGCGGGCCGGCCATGGTCAACGTCGCAGAAGGGACAGGAGCGTGTGCAGATGCGCCCCAGGATCATGACGGTCGCCACCCCTTCGCGAAAGCATGTCCCGAGATTGGGACAGGACGCCTCCTCGCAGACGGTGGCAAGTCCGTGGGAACGAAGGCGCCGCTTCATCTCGGAGACCTCTGGCCCAAATGGGGCTTGAACCTTGAGCCAGGAAGGCTTCGGGGCCGGACGGGGAGCGCCCCCCCCCGAAAGGACCGCAGTGAGAGTGTCAGAAGGAAATTGTTCGGTCATTTGTGGTATTCTGTCATATGAATAGTTGACATTGGGGTCCTTATGCCTGACGTCCGAACAAAAAAGGCACATGACCCGGGATTGGCCCTCGTGCATGGACAAAGATCCTGCCCTCTCGGGGGTTTCATCATCATATCACAGCAACCCGGTTTAAAGCGCGAGAAACGGCCAACGATCCTGCAGGGCCATTACGCATTCGACAAAAGATCCGGGACATAACGCCACGGAGGAGAGAGAATGAAGGAAAAGACTCCCAGAGAGGCCACCCAAAAGCCCTCCACGAAAAAAGTCCCAGAATCTCCAAAGACCTCCGAAAACACTCCGGCAACCCTCCCGGGACTCTCGAAGAAGACTCGTCCGGAGCTAATGGATCTGGCCCTCTCCCTGGGACTTCCCGTCGAAGAGAAGGACCGGCGCATCGATCTTATCGAACGAATCAATGCCCACGCATCCGGTGCGACTACTCCCGCGCTGAAAACGGTTCCGGCGGCAAAGACAGCCTCTCCCGCAAAGACGCCTCCGGAAAAGAGACCCGCAACCAAGGTCAAGGAGAGCATCGCGACCAAGCCCTTGTCCCCCGAGATCTCGCCGGCCGCCCCCCCGCAGGAAACCCTCGAAGCTTCTCGTCCAAAACTTCCCGGAGTTCCCGGCTGGAAAGACTTCCTCGATGTCGCATTCGAACCCGTTCGGCGCGAACGGGGACACTATCTGACAATGCTTCCCCTCTCCCCCTTCCGGATCATGGCCTTTTTTGCGACAGACCCCTCTGACCCCTCACCCGCATTCCGCCACGGCCAACCGAACATCATTCTCAAGGTCCGGGATATCACCGACGCGATGGAGTCCGGAAAACGCCCGGAAGGGGAGGATCTTCCCGCCGACCATATCTTCGACATCTCCACCGGAGGCGCCGACCGCTGGCGTATTCCCCTCTGGGCCTCCCACCGCTGGATCGAAGGATGGCTTGGATACTATGAAGGGGGCACCTTTCATCTCCTGGCCCGCTCGAAGAGGATCCGGACGCCGCGCGGAGGACCTGCCAATGCCTGGGGGCACCTCTTCCACCTCAAAGAGGGGGGCCATCTTGAAAATGGGCCCCCCTGGCTTTCCGAGGACGCCGCAATCCGAAGGCTCGCACGCCTTCCGGCATCCCACGAACGGCCGGCGAGCCACACGCGGCCCTAGATACGGGGCTCACACAAAAGCTATTGAATCCGTTTCAACAGCTCCGGAAAAGATCCCCGGACGAACATTCATGCTTCAATATTTTCGGAAAGAGACAAAGGAGTCATACGAATGGGACTGCTCGACAGAATGAAGACCATATTCCAGGCACAGGCAAACGTGGCACTCGACAACCTCGAGGATCCGAAGGCCATGATTGCCCAGCAACTCAGAAACCTTGACGACAAGCTCCAGAAAGCCCGGGGAGAGCTGGTCAAGTCCATGGCCGAGGTGAAGCTTATCGAGCAGAAGATGGGCGAAGCCCAGGGGCAGGTCACCCTTTATCAGGAGCGTGCCGAGAAGGCCGTCACGGCAGGAAACGACGATCTTGCCCGCAAGGCCCTTCTTGAAAAGAGCCGCCTTTCGGCAGAGCTTGCCGACCTGACAAAGCAGCGCGACGACCAGAAAAGAGTCGTCGACGAACTGTCCGGAGACCTCGACAGCCTCTCCGCCATGCGAGACGACTTCGCCCGCAAGCAGGCCAACCTCTCCCTCCGCGAAGAGCGCGCCAAGGCCAAGGAAGAGATCAATGCCGTCAGGGCGGAGATCGATCCCCACCATATCGGCCAGGAGATGGGCCGGATGTCCGAGAAGATCTCCCGCATGGAGGCCCAGGCCGATGCGACAAAGGACTATGCCGACCGCCAGAAGGGCTCTGACCTCGACAGCGCCTTTGCCTCGCTCGACTCAAAAAAGCCCGACATCGAAGCTGAGCTTGCCCTCCTGAAACAGAAAAAATCCTGAAAGGACGCCATGGGAACCGACCTCTCCGGAAAACGTCACCTCCTTGTCAGGAGTTTTTTTATCCTTGCGACCGCCTCGATCCTCCTCGTTCCTTCTCTTTCCGGGGCGGCCGACTTCTCTGAGGGCCTCCGGCTCTACCATTCAGGAAAATACGATAAGGCATTGGGGGTCTTTCGGGACCTCCACCGCCACCAGCCCTCGGGAACGGGCAAGTTCCAGTATTTCATGGCGCTTTCAGAGCATCACGAGGGCCTCGAACATCCCGCCCTCATGGACCTCGAGGGGGCCATCCACACCAACCCCGAACTCACCTTCTCCCGGAACCCGGCCCATGTGCGCTCTCTCCACTCCCGCCTCCTCAAGACCATCGAGGAGGGGCAGAGCCCTCTTCCTCCGCCGCATCCCGTCTCCTTCGCTCCGGCAAAGACCGAAGGATCCTCGCACCTGATCGGATTTCTTCTCCTCCTTGCCGTGGGCGCAGGACTGATCATCTGGGCGCTTAAACGCCGGGAGAAAACACAGCAGGTCGCCTCCTCCCGGGATCGGCAGGAGATGGAAGAGACCGCCGCCCGTCTCATGAAGGCCGTCGACAAGCTCATCGAGGACAAGAACTACTACCTTCTGGACCATGCCGACCGCAAGGAGACAGTCGAAGCGGCCTTTCACGCTCTCGACCCGGCCTACCGGACCGTTCTGGGGATCCTTCGGGAGCCCGATGCTCCCGGCACCGACTGGAGCGAGCGCCGGGCACGGTTTGAACGCGCACTGGAACCGGTTGACCAGGCGATCATTGCCATACGGAAGGTCCTGGGAGAGGCCCCCGAAGCCGGACTTTCCCGCACCCCGGATCCCTCTGGATCCCCCCCTCAGGACTCCCCGCCCACCGACGTACCGCCGGGAGCCTCCTCTGTCGGGGGCGACCGGTGTGTCTTCTGCGGGAGGGATGCCCGGGACGGAAGAACGGTTCCTCTTGAGCGTCAGGGAAAGGTCGCCTATGCACGGGCCTGCACCACATGTCTTGCCGAGATGGACCAGCACTATCAGCAGACGGGGCAGTATCAGCCGCCCGCCTCCTTTTTTTCCGGGGGAATGCCTTACATGGGCGGGGGGCTTTCCTTTGGGGACCTGATGCTTCTCGACTGGATGACCCATGAGGGCCACTCCGAGAATCCTCCCGTCACCATGCCCGAATCCCATCCCCAGGGAGACTGGGGCGGAGGAGGAAGCTACGGACGCGAGGATCGGGAAGGCGGAGACCACGGAGGGGGAGACCGCTCCTGATGCGGATCCTTTTTTATGCAACAAACGGTCTGGGGCTCGGCCATGTCACTCGCCTTCTGGCGATCAGCCGGGCCGTTGCCCGCCGGGACCCCCGCCATGAACGCCTCTTCCTGACACGGTGCGAGGCCGGTCCCTACTCCGAAGAGCTCGATCCCTTCACCATCAGGATCCCCGGCTCCTCCCGGGCACGGAAGGCCGGACTCACCCCCAAGTCCTACTTCCAGACGGCCCATCCCCTGCTCTGGCAGACCGTTGCCTCCTTCGACCCTCACCTGATGGTCGTCGACACCTTCCCTGAGGGCCCCGAGGAGGAGCTTGCGCCCCTCATGCGCTGGCCGATCCGGAAGGCCTTTATCTACCGGGACTCCCGAAAGGAGGCCTTCCCGGCCGGGAGGACCCCGTCACTTTTCGCACCCTACAGCCTGATCATCGTCGCCCACGAGAAGGGGTCGGTGACCCTTCCCGAAGCCCTTTCGCGGGACAGCCGGGTGCACTTCTCCGGGCCCATTACTGACGGGGTTCCCTCCATGGAGAAAAGAGAGGAGCTGAGACGGCGTCTGGGGATTGCCGAGGGGGAGAAGGCCGCGATCGTCACCTTAGGAGGGGGAGGAGACAGCGAGGCGCCCCCTGTACTCGACCGGGTCGCAAAGGAACTTCGGGCGCGGGGAGTGGCTGTTTTTGCCGCAACGGGTCCCCTCTCCCGGACCATTCCCGCCTCGATCACCGCCCGGGAATGGTTCCCGGTCTGGCCGCTTTCCCCCTGGCTGCCCGCCTTCGACCTCGCAGTCGGAAGCGGAGGATACAACACGGTGACCGAACTCTCCCTCGCAGGACTCCCCACATTGCTCATTCCCTTTCTCCGGGATACGGACGACCAGGAAAAAAGAGTTGAGGAGGCACTATGTCAGGGATGGGCCATCGGAGCCATGAGTTTGCAAGAGATCCCCGCCGCGATCGACGGGCTCCTCTCCATGAGCCGCCTCCCCAGGGAGATTGGCACTGTGGCCGGGGGTGCGGATCGGGCCGCCGAGCTTCTTCTCTCTCTTTCCCCGGGGGGGGCGAGCCAGCCGGGCCAGTCTGCCGAACAAGGCCCGGTCGGCCCCCCGATGCCCCCACACAAAAAATGACCGCCTCCTCCGGAGCTCCTTCATGACATTTACGCCCCGATCACTGTGTGCCCGGCTCCTTCCTCTGGCGGCCACCGCCCTGATAGCCCTTTCCTCCTCGCCGGGACTGGCGGCCGACAAGTCCCTCTCCCGCATCCTCAGGGAGGATGCGAGGGGACTCTACCTGACGCACATTCCCGGGGTCTTCTCCCTGCATGCTGCGCGGGTCGGAACCGGAATTTCCTATTCCGGTACGATTCGCGATCCGGGGGGATGGGTCCATCTTACCCGGGCCTTCGACCCTGACCGGGAGATGGTGATCGAGCGTCTTTCCCGGGACACGCTCCGTTTTCTGGTCGCCCCGACAAGCCACTCCCACGTGGCAGGATTCTCCTTTGAGACCAGTACGGGATGCTTTACGCTCAAGGCGCACATGCTTCCTTCGGGCCATCACCCCCGGCTCCACCTCAACGGCTACTCCCCCGTGGTCAAAAACTTTCCCGTCATCCTGTGCGGAAATGGCCCCCATGTCAGGGTCGAATGGCAGGGTCCCCTCCCCGTTGTAAAAACCTCCCGGGGAAAGGGGTAAGGATTCCCTCAACAGCCCCGGGCTAGAAGAGGGCCTGCCGCTTTCTATCATGCCGGTCAACATCCTGCAGGACGCCCCGGTCGTCAAACCTGAGACGAAGAACCTTGGAGGAGGTATGAACACTCATGAACCCATGGCTCTTGATATGACGGTAGACCCAGAGATCGACCCCGAAGACTCGCCTCTTCTCCACCGGAGGACCGAGGAGCCTCAGAACATCCGCCTCGGTCGTCTTCCCGACCACAAGCATGAGCACCTTGGACTCCGGAATGGGCCGACCCTCTTCCCGGGAACACCCCGAGAGAAGGACGGCTCCAATCACACACGCAAGAAAAACCTGCCTCGCCCCCGCACGGGAGGGGCCTCTCTGACCCACAGTATCATGTTGCACCATCGGCGTTTTCTCTCCTTTCCCGATCGAGTCTCTCTTGTCAGCGCTCCTGCTCCTTCCGGATCCCGGAAGATGACCCTGGAGCCTTCTGGACCATGAAGCGGCCACTCAGATCCCCACGCCCCCCCGGAACCCCAACGGCAAAAAAACGCCGTGCGCCCCGACCGGGAAGACGGGGAAGGATCCTTATCGTTACACTCTCCGTCCTTCTTGTCCTCTTTGCAGGAGCCGCGATAGCCGTATCGGCGATCGACAAGAAGATCCTCGCACGCATTGATGAAATCCGCAATGCCCGACCCTTGCCGGTCCTTGCCCGGCCACTGACATTGAGAACGGGGCAGACGATCCCTCTTTTTCGTGTCTGGCACTATCTTGTTCTCTCCCGGGAAGGGGGAACACTCCCGTTCTCGCCCATCTTTGATAGAACGGCACGGACCATAAGGATACCAAGCGGGCCAGGACGACAGACCTCTATCGGATGGAGTGAGACCGGGCAAATCGCCTTTATTCGTGCCTCCTCCCGGGATCTCCCCGAAACGTCGCTCGAACAGGTGACCCTCCCCCCCCTCCATCTCGGCTCGATCCTCGAGGGGCGCACACTGGAATACCGCCCCGTCGCCTTTAGCGAGATCTCCCCCTCCCTCAAGGAGACCTTTCTCCTCTCCGAAGACCGGCGCTTCTTCTCCTCGCCGGCCCTCGACCTCAAGGGAATCGGCCGGGCCTTCTTTCATGACATCAAGGCGCACCGCTTCAAGGAGGGGGGAAGCACCCTCACACAGCAGGTCGTGAAGATCCTGTTCCTCCAGCGCCGCAAGACGCTCACCAGAAAGTTCGAAGAGGCCATCCTGGCCCTTCGTATGGCGGCCATCCTCCCCCCGGAAAAAATTTTCTCCCTCTACCTGAACCATATCGACCTCGGAGGATACGGAACCGAGCGCATCATCGGAGTCGAGGCGGCCTCGCTCCTCTACTTCGGGCGCCATGCCAACCAGGACGGCTGGAAAGAGGCTGCCACCCTCGCCGCCCTCGCCCGGGCGCCGACCTACTACTCGCCCTTTCTCCACCCAAAAAGGACGGTCTCCCTCAGGAATCATATCCTGGGGCTCCTTTACCGACACAAGGTCCTTGCCGAAAAGGAGTGGCGGACCCTCTCCTCCGCCCCTCTCGGCCTCATCGAACCGCGGGGACTCTTTCATCCTCTCGGCCCCTACTTTCTCTCGGAGGTGGCGCGGACTGTGGCCGCCACCCCCCCGTCCGGGGCTTTAGATACCCTTCGGACCACGATGGATCCTCTCATCCAGGAGGAGGCGGACCATCTCCTCTCCCTCTTTCTTTCCCGCTATGACCGGACGCTTCCCCCCAAGATCCGCACCCTTCACCCGCACGATCTCCAGGGAGTCCTTATCGTCATGGACCCCAGAACGGGCGAGGTCCGCGCCATGACGGGAGGTCGGGACTTCGCCACCTCGCCGCTCAATCGGGCCACGCGGTCAAAGCGCCAGCCGGCGTCACTCTTCAAGATCGTCCCTTATCTGGCGGCACTCTCACCCACACCGGACCACCCTGCCCCGTTTACCCTGGCAAGCGCCCTGTCGAACGCCCCCATGAACAGGCTTCTCGGCCACAAGAAATGGCGGCCCAAAAACGACATCTACGACCCCCGGACGACGATTCTCCTCTTCCGGGCCCTGGCGCGATCGATGAACCTTCCCGCAATCCACATGACGGAAGCCCTGAGCAAAGACGATCTCGTCCGGACCGCGCACGACCTGGGACTCGACACTCCCGGACCCTCCCGCATTCCTCTTTCCTACCCGCTGGGAGTGATCACCCAAACGCCCCTTCAGATGGCCACCGCCTACAGCCGGATTGCCAACGGGGGGCTATCGGTCTCGCCGGTCCTTCTTGCCCGGAACCCGGGGGATTCCGCCTTGCCCCCTCCGAAGAGGATCTTTCCCGAAGCTCCGGCCTACCTTCTCTGGAGCGCCTTGCAGAGGGTGCTCGATGACGGAACCGGGACCAGCTTTCTCTTGAAAGATCCGGAGAGGGATCACTGGGCCGGGAAGACCGGGACAGCAAACAGGGGACGGGATGCCTGGTTTGTGGCCCTGTCTCCCCGGGAAGTCGTTTTGTGCTGGGTCGGATTCGACGACAATACTCCCACCATGCGCTTCGGGGCACAGCTCGCCCTCCCGATCGTCAGCTCGCTCGTGGTATGGCAAAACATGACCGTCCCCCCGCTTCCCCCGCCCGGCGATATTGTTCTTGCCGATATCGACAGAAAGACCGGGCTCCTGGCAAACCCCGTCTGCGGTCCCTCCCTGCAACTTCCGTTTATCAGGGGAACGGTGCCGAATGTGGGGTGCACGACGACCCTTCCGCCCTCCAAGGAAAACCCGATCGTTCATTTCTTCAGACAGTTTTTCTAAAAGGGAGAAGGGGACACACTCAGGCAGGGAACAAGGGGGCAAAAGCCGGCTGGCGGGAGATCTGACTTGTGACAAACCCGATTGATCTTCCCTTGGGGGAGGCCTGACCAATCAGGAAGGGGCTTGCTCCCCTTTTTCAGGCCGCAAAGGATCCGGGAGGTCATTCTCCCCGGGGTCTCCAAAGGACCGGCATTTCTCTTCAAGGATCTTTTTCTCGACCAAAACGGTTCGCATGCGGAGAAGATAGTCGAGAAATGTCGCCTGCTCCTTTGGAGTAAAGCCCTCGAAGATCTCGGAGATCCGATCCATGAAGGGCCGGCACTTCATCTCCAGGGACTCCTCAGCCTTCCGGGTCAGGACCACGAGGGTGGCACGCCGGTCTGCCGGGTGAGGGCTCCGGGTGACCAACCCTTCCCGCTCCAGGGCATCGACATGGGCGGTGATGTTGGTGGCGGTCACTCCCAGTCGTCCCTTGAGATCGCACATCATCATGGGACCATATTCGTAGAGGGTTCCAAGGAGATACATCCGCTGGGGGCTGATCCCGTCGTGCTCCATCTGGGACTCCGCCCACCGGACATAAGCCGGACCGAGCATCCAGAAGAGCTTCATGAGCCTGATCCGGAGCGGGTCCCCCACCGACATGCCGGAGCCGGTCGAATCCGAATGACCTTTCACTTCGTGCACTTCGCGCCCGCGATTTTCCATTCTCGCCCCTCCTTCCCCTCTAGCCTATCACATTTAGTTCAGAATACGATATTTCATTACTTGACTATATGAGGGAGAGATCCTTACACTAGACAAACGAGATCCAGCGGATTCCAGCTCCGGAATTTCTGCCTTTCCGGCCATGCCCCCAGTTCAGTCCCTTATTGCGGAGTTCCCGGATGACATGCCAGGCCCGCGGAAGATTCCTTCATCTTCCGCAAGCATTGATATCTTTAACATTTTTTCTTGTCCTTATTCTCTCCGGATGTGCAGTCGGCCCCGAGTTCCACGCCCCCACACCCCCTTCCGGCAAGACCTACACGCACCGTCCCCTTCCCGAGATCGTGGAGCAGACAACCTCTCCCGGGAATCTGCGCCAGCAGTTCAGGGTCGGAGAGGACATTCCTGGCCAGTGGTGGCAACTTTTTCACTCCCGAGAGCTAAACAGGATCGTCGACCTGGCGCTCAAGGCCAACCCCGACCTTCACGCCGCAGAAGCCTCCCTCCTGCAGGCCATGGAAAACCTCTCCGCAGGCAAGGGAGCCTTCGCCCCCTCGGCCACCGGCAGCATCCAGACCGTCCAGCAGTACTTTAACGGAGCGGCCTTCGGAGTTCCCGCACTCTCGAGCCTCTTTACCCTCAACACCGGATCGGTCAGCGTCTCCTATCCTTTGGACATCTTCGGGGGTGTGCGCCGGCAGGTCGAATCCCTGAAAGCCTTGGCAGACTATCAGAAGTTCGAGCTCGAGGCGGCCTATCTGACCCTCACCTCCAACATCGTCTACGCCGCCATCTCGGAGGCCTCCCTTCGCTCCCAGATCAGGGCCACCCAAAATATCATCAACGTTTTAACCCAGGAAATGGCAAGCATCAACAGACAGTTCTCGGTGGGCTTCGTCTCCCGCTCCACCGTTCTCCAGCAGGAGACAATCCTGAACCAGGCACGGGCCACCCTCCCGCCCCTCGAGAAACAGCTATCGCTTGTCCACCACCAGATGGCGGTCTACCTCGGTCGATTCCCCGGAGAGAGCTCAGGAAAGGACTTCCGCCTGAAGGATCTTACCCTGCCCGGGGACCTTCCCCTCAGCCTCCCGTCCCGGCTTGTGGAGCATCGTCCGGACATCCAGGCGGCCCAGGCGACCCTCCACTCCGCAAACGCGCAGGTGGGGGTCTCCACCGCCAACATGCTGCCCCAGGTTACCCTGACCGGACAGTATGGAAGCGAGAGCATCTCCGGATACTTCTCCCCCGGAAGTCAGTTCTGGAACTATGGCCCCGGACTAAACGTCCCGATCTTCCAGCTCGGAACCCTCTACTTCCAGAGGAAGGCGGCCATCGCCGCCCTCCGGCAGGCCAAGGCCAAGTATGAAAGCACCGTCCTCGCCGCCTTCCAGAACGTGGCCGACACATTGCGGACCCTCGAATCCGACGCGGAAACCCTCGATGCCCAGGAGAGCGTCTTCCGCTCGGCCCGGGAGGGCCTCGGGATTGCCCGGCGACAGTTCGCCGACGGGGCGATCGGCTATCCCAGCCTCTACAATGCCGAGCAAAGTTATGAGCAGGCGAAGATCGGCCTCGTCCAGGCACGGGCGGCGAGGTTCTCCGATACGGCCGCACTCTTTCTCTCCCTCGGGGGAGGATGGTGGAACATGGCCCCCGCAACCCCCCGGCATGTCGGGGTCGTCAAGCTTGCCTCGCAGACCGGGGGAACCCCGCCTGCGATAGCACCGAGATCATCGGGGGCCACGCCTCCCACGCCGGTGCGCCCATGATCAAATTCTTCATTCACAGACCGATCTTTGCCTCCTCGATCGCCATCATCATGGTCCTGACCGGACTGATCTCCTTCAAGCTCCTTCCGGTCTCGCAATTTCCGGATATCACCCCCCCCGAGGTCACGGTCACGGCCAACTATCCCGGTGCCAGCGCCCAGGTCGTAGGCGATACGGTGACAACCCCCCTCGAGCAGGCAATCAGCGGGGTCCCGGGAATGGCCTACATGTCCTCGGTCAGCGCCAACGATGGCAGCTCAAACATCACCATCACCTTCAAGGTGGGCTATCCTATCGACATCGCCGCCGTCGATGTCCAGAACCGCATCTCCCAGGCGACCGCCCAGCTTCCGGCCATCGTCAACCAGGGCGGCATCGTCGTCCAGAAGCGCAACCCCAACTTTGTCGTTCTGGTCAATCTCTACTCCCCCGACAAAAGCATCGATCCGGTCACTCTCAGCAACTATGCCTACCTTCAACTGGTCGATCCTCTGAAACGTCTTCCCGGGGTCAGCGATGTGCAGATTTTCGGGGAACGGCGGTATTCGATGCGGGTCTGGCTCGACCCGAACCGGCTCGCCCGTCTCGGGATCACTGCCGTCGACGTCCAGAACGCCATCGCCGAACAGAACATCCAGGTAGCGGCAGGAAAGATCGGGGCCTCTCCGGCTCCGCCCGGCACCATGTTCGAGTACCAGGTCAACGCCCAGGGGCGGCTCAAGAGCCCCGAAGAGTTCGGCAACATCATCCTCCGGGCCGGGACATCCAGCAATGCCGTCGTCCATCTCCGGGACGTGGCCCGGATCGAGCTCGGAGCGCTGACCTACTCCTCATCGGCCTATCTCGACAGGACTCCGACCATCGTCCTCGGGATCTTCCAGATGCCGGACTCGAACGCCCTGGACCTGGACCGCCATGTCAAAAAGAAGATGGCCGAACTCTCCCGGCGCTTCCCGCCGGGGATGGCCTATTCCATCAAGTACGACACCACCAAGTTCGTCTCCGCCTCCATGAAGGAGGTCATCCTGACCCTGACGGAGGCCCTTCTTCTTGTCTTTGCGGTGATCTACCTCTTCCTCCAGAACTGGAGGACCATGGTGATCGCCGGCATCGCCATTCCGGTCTCGATGATCGGGACACTGACCGTCATGAAGATGGTCGGCTTCTCACTTAACACCGTGAGCCTTCTCGGCATGGTTTTGGCCATCGGACTGGTGGTGGACGATGCCATCGTGGTGGTCGAAAATGTTGAAAGACAGCTGGAACACGGAGCCGAACCCTTTCCCGCCGTCACCACGGCCATGGCCGAGGTCACAGGCCCGATCATCGCCACTTCGGCCGTTCTCGGGGCGGTCTTCGTCCCGGTGGCCTTCCTTCCCGGGATCACAGGTCAACTGTACCGGCAGTTTGCCCTGACCATCGCCATCTCCGTTGGCATCTCGGCCTTCAACTCCCTGACCCTCACCCCGGCCCTTTCGGCATGGCTTCTGAGGTCAAGCAACATCAACCCTCCCGCCATCTTCCATTCCTTCAACACCCTCTTCAACAAACTGCGGGAAAGGTACAAGGCCTTTATCCGCACCATGATCCTTCACCGCTGGGTCGCCCTCGGCGTCTTTTTGGGGGGAGTTCTGGTAACCGCCGGCCTCTTCTCCCGGGTCCCGAAAACATTCCTCCCCGTCGAGGACCAGGGGTACTTTTTCGTGATCATCCAGCTGCCGGAAGGAGCCTCTCTCCAAAGGACAAAGCAGGTAGCGAAAAAGGTCCGGGAGATCCTTCTGGCAACCCACGGGGTCCAGGATGTGGTCTCGATCTCCGGACTCAACTTTTTGACCTTTGCCAACCAGTCGAGCAGCGCCGCCGAGTTCGCCATCCTCAAGCCCTGGGATGAGCGGGGACGGGGAGAGACCGCCTCCGATATCGTCAACCGGGTCCGCCCCCTGCTTCTGGGCATCCCCGATGCCATCGCGCTCAGCTTCGACCCTCCCTCCATCCCCGGACTGGGGTCGACGGGTGGATTCGAGTTCGAGCTCGAGGATCTGACCGGCCAGGGGAGCCAGGCACTTGAGCAGGAGACACAGGCCCTTCTCGCCGCCGCCAGAAAGCAGCCGGAGCTCGACGCCCGACAGCTTTTCACGACCTTCAGCACCTCGACCCCCCAATACACATTCGATCTGAACCGGACCCGCGCCAAGCTTCTCGGACTCACCCTTCCCGATATCTTCAACACCCTCCAGATCTACCTGGGCTCCCTCTACGTCAACGACTTCAACCTCTACGGACGGACCTTCCACGTCACCATCCAGGCCGACCGGACCCATCGGAACGACCCGCGAGACCTCTCCCTCTTCTATGTCAGAAACCAGGCCGGGAACATGATTCCTCTCGACACACTGGGAGAGCTCCGACCGGTCGTCGGTCCCGAAACAATCTCCCACTACAATATTTACGGCTCGGCCAAGATCAGCGGGGGAGCCGCCCCGGGGTACAGCTCTGCCGAGGCGGTCATGGCCATGGAAAGGGCGGCCCAACAATCTCTTCCTCCCACATTCGGCTATGAGTGGACCGGCATCACCTACCAGGAGCTCAAGGTCGGGAACATCCAGGTGGTCGTCTTCGCCATCTCGCTTGTCTTTGTCTTTCTCTTCCTGGCCGCTCTCTATGAGAGCTGGTCCATGCCTTTCATGGTCATTCTGGCCGTTCCGCTCGCAATCTTCGGAGCCATGCTGGCCCTGTGGCTTCGGGGCAAACAGCTCGATGTCTATTCGGAGATCGGCTTTGTCATGCTGATCGGCCTCTCCGCAAAGAACGCCATCCTGATCGTGGAGTTTGCCCGCCACCTCCGGGAGAAGGGAATGGGTATCGTCGAGGCGGCCATGGAGGCAGGACAGCTCCGGCTGCGCCCCATTCTCATGACCGCCTTCGCCTTCATCTTCGGAGTGGTTCCCCTGATGGTCGCAAGCGGTGCCGGAGCGGCCAGCCGGCAATCGATCGGAACCACCGTCTTCGGCGGGATGCTTGCCGCCACCATCCTGAGCCTGGCTTTTGTCCCCGTCTTTTACGCGGTGATCGAACGGATCCGGAGCCGGGGGAAAGAGTAAAATGATTCTCCCGGAACCTTTGCCTAAAATATCTTTCCACCGATTACACTTTGGAGTGGCTACCCGATGAAGAGACCTTTCGGACTTTCAAGGCTGCATCTTTTCGTGATCCTTTTTATCGCGGGTGGACTCCTCTTCGCCTTCTGGGGAAAGATCGGACTCCCCTGGCGAAGCTCCGCTCCCCCGGCGCCTGCCGTCTTTCGCATGCCGGTTCCGGTCTTCCGCGTGGCGACACTCTCCCTTCCGATCTATCGGGACTATATCGGGACGACCGATGC
>DAHXNG010000059.1 GCA_027366615.1 Nitrospirota bacterium
GGTAACGATGTACAATGTGGCAGAGGTGAATGCCGAGGCTTGCGTCGCCCAGAAAGGCTGCAGGCTGTGTATCATGTATTGTCCGGAAGCCAACTGCATCCAGATGGACACAAAGAATATGAAGGCTATCATCGTTGAGGCCCGGTGCAAGGGGTGCGAGCTCTGCGTCGTTGTTTGTGACGCGGCCAAGCATAATGCGATCAAGATGGTTGCCCGATAGTGTCTCCCGGAATGATGCCATGAAGAAAGGAATAGGCGGGAGGGATTGTCTCCCGCTCCTTCCTTCTCCTCCGACATTTTTTTGGAGTCTCAACCAATGAGTCCAAAGGGAGCTGAGTTGTTTGACGGGTCAAGCCAGAAGGATCTCTCCGAATCTTTTTTGCGAGTGGAGATGGCCGTCAAGGAATTCCATGCACTTCTTGATGCGACGAACGGTACGGATGGCTCGGGAAGTCTCTCCCCGGAGGACAGAAAGGCCCGTATGGTGGCCACCCAGGCCTTGCGGGACAGCGCCACGATTTATCTCGACTGGGGCTGGCATTATTTGAGCCGACTCTACGATCTCCCCAATCCCCACGCCCAGGAATTCGACGAAGACGATCTCGTTTAGTCACTAAATTCCCCCTCCCCACTCATCCCTGCCCCGGCCAAACGCTCGCGATAAACGGCTCACACTCCGGGAGAGAAGCGGAAGGAGTCGGGGCGAACCTTGCCGCTTGCCCTCTGCCTAGCTCCTGCGAGGAGTCCCCGCCAAAGCGACCCCTCTGCGAACATTCACTGGAAAGTTCGCAGAAATATCCGCGACGAAGAGTCTCCATCTTCCCGAGAGAGGCTCTCTGACGGTCTTTCTCATGAGAGGCTTGAAAAAGCTTGTCAGAAAAAACCTTTCAGCATCTGCATGACAGGATTGACCTGGGACTTTCCGAGAGAGGAGAGGGGAAGGCTGATGGTATAGGTCTTTTTCGAAAGCTTGGAGTTGTCGGGAATGACGGTCACCTGTAGGGAGAGAAAGGTCTTGTCGGCCAGGGCCTCGTTAAAGGGAACGTTGAAGTAGGTAAGTCCCCCGAGTTTCCCTTGGGGAAGAACGAGGGCCTTTGGCGGAAAAGCCTTGTAGGAGAGGTCGCGCCCGAAGGAGGATTCCTGGGGGGTTGGCTGGGAAAATGGTGTGGGAAGGACCCAGATCATCGACCCGAGACCCAGCGTGACCACTGTGAAGAGAATGAGGCCCGTATAGTAGAAGGTCTTCTTGATGTTCTGGTAGGGGACGTTTGCCTGCCAGGCAATATCGAAGGCTTCGGAGGGAGAGATGCTCCGGTAGGACTTGCCGACATAGTTCAGGAGAAAGGTGGAGGGGTCGACGCGAACGGATTGTCCTTCGGTTGCCGAGGCGACGACGATAAGAACCGGAAGAACATGTTCGCGCCAGAGGCCATGGCTTCCGAAGAGGTTGTGGGTATCCTGGGCAAGGTGGTAGGAGCGGAGTCCCACGGTGATCCCTGTCCCGGGAAGAGTCTTCGCAACGGGCAGTGCCGAGGGATCCGGGTTGGAAAGAGGACGGAAGTGGTAGAAGGAGGTGCAGGAGGCAAGGAAAAATGTCAGGAGGGTCAATAGGACCGTTCCCCTGAACAGGCGGACCTGCCGCCTCCCCTTAGTCATGTTGCCGGTTCTCCGCCTCGTTGGCAAATGAGATCTTGACGAGAATGCTGTAGGCGTAGACCAGCATCAGGACAATGATGACGTAGAGGACGAGCTGGAGGGAGTGATAGGAGAACATGCCGAAGCGTTCGCTCTCCTTGTAGGAGGACTGGGCCTCGACAAGAAGGATACGCCGTATGGTGGAGATGATCCCGATCAGGATGAAGGAGGCGATGGGAAAGCGCCGGCGGCCGAGATAGCTCAGCATGATCCAGAGAAGTTCGAGGATGATGACGACAAAGAGCATGTCGTTGATAAGCTGGAGAACCGCCTCTGTCGTGAGTGATGTCAGGTTCAGCGCCGAGTGGACAAGGACGATGATTGCGCCGGACATGAGGAAGATGGCGACAATCAAATGGATAAAGTCGTCGATGCGCAGAAGGATCTTGCGAAGCTTCTGGACAAACTCGAGATGGGTGTCGTGGCGGACCACCGGCTTTTCGGAAGGGGGATGAGGCAGATCTGTCACGAGAGATCCTTTCCTGTTGGAGAGGACGAGGTCACGGAAAATGGGGTCCTGGCCAGGGCCAGGGCGGCCTCGATACGCACAAGCGAGATCTCGCGACCGGCAAGCATAAGGACGTCGAAGATCCCGGGACTGACCGTTTTGCCGGTAAGTGCGACTCGAACGGGCTGGGCAAGCTCCCCAAGTTTCTTGTTCAAGGCCTCCCCGATCTGGGTAAAGACATTCTTTATGGGATCAGCCGACCATTCGGGAAGAGAGGACAGGGCGACAAAAATCGGCTCAAGAATGAAGACGCTTTCAGGACCCAGGGCTTTTTCCCGGGCCACGGGATCGATGGCGAGGGAACGGTCGAGGTAGGGAAGGGAGAACTCTGCGAGCTCCAGAAGTGTTTTTGCCCGGCCCTTGAGGAGGGAGACGACCCGGACGCGGTGATCGGGATCGGTGGCCTGGGGCAGAGGCTCGGAGAGGGGAGGAAGAAGCTCCGAGACAAGGGGGGAGAGAACGGTGTCGGAGGCGTTCTTGATATAGTGGGCGTTGAGCCAGAGAAGCTTTTCCGGGTTGAAGACGCTGGGGGAGGAGCCCACATGGTCAAGGTCGAAGTGGGCGATAAGCTCCTCTCGGGTGAAGATCTCCTGGTCCTTGTGGGACCAGCCGAGGCGGACGAGGTAGTTGGCGAGGGCATGGGGAAGGTATCCCATTTCCCGGTAGGCCATGACCGAGGTGGCCCCGTGGCGCTTCGAAAGCTTTGTCCGGTCCGACCCAAAGATCATGGGGAGGTGGGCAAAGTCGGGAATGTCGGCTCCGAGGGCGCGAAAGATCGGGATCTGCCGAGGGGTGTTGTTGATGTGATCGTCCCCGCGGATGACGTGGGTAATCTTCATGTCGGCATCGTCGACGACGACGGCGAAGTTATAGGTAGGCATCCCGTCGGTCCGCAAGATGACGAGGTCATCAAGAAGACCGCTGTCGAAGGAGAGGGGGCCGCGGATCAGGTCGTCAAAGGCCACAATCTGGTCCGGTATGTTCCGGAAGCGAACGACATGGGGGGTGTCGGCGGAGATCTTCCTGTCGCGGCAGCGTCCGTCGTAGCGGGGAGGAAGCCCTTTGGCCTGGGCGTCCTTGCGGCGCTCTTCAAGTTCGTCGGGTGTGCAGACGCACCGGTAGGCGTGGCCCCGGGCGATGAGGTCCAAGGCGAGATCTCGATAGCGGTCGAGGCGGCTTGTCTGGAAGACCGGGCCCTCGTCCCAGGTCAGGTCAAGCCAGCGCATCCCGTCGAGGATGGCGGCGATGGCGGCCTCTGTCGAGCGCTCGCGGTCGGTATCCTCGATCCGGAGAAGCATGACCCCCCCGTGATGGCGGGCGAAGAGGAAGTTGAAGAGAGCCGTGCGGGCTCCCCCGAGATGAAGATTTCCTGTCGGGCTCGGGGCAAAACGGACACGGACAGGTATATTGGGTCGAGAGGTCAAGGGCGTGATCCCAAAAGGGGGGAGGAGAAGTCCTCCGATAGGAGATGTCTCCAGTAAATATATCATACTTTTCAGGAAAAAGGAAAGCCGTGATGAGGACTTTCCTGAAATGGAAGAGTCTTTGACCTCTTGTCTGTGACAGGTCTATAATTTCTTCCGGGCTCCCGGCCGACCGGATCGCAGGAATGCGGGGGTGGGGGGCGAACGGGGGGACGATGGAGCAGAATCCGAGATGGCAGGAAGAGATCAGAACGGCGAAAACAGGCACCTTCTCGAAGAGAATCAGCTGGCTGGGGGGCCTTTGGGCCATCTTGGCGGTATCGGCCATTGTGTCGCTTTCGGGGTGTGGCGAGGTCAAGCCGCTGACTCCGGAGCAAAAATCCTTCATGTCCGCATGGAAAATCGGCAAGGAGATGGGGAAGGCCTTTGAAAAAGGATCTCCCGAGGCGGTGGAAAACCTTCTCGGCCCCCCCCTGTCGCAGGATCCGAAAACGCATATCGGCCTGACCCGCCTCTTTGCCCTCCTCGACAAGATCGACCTGCGAATCGTGATGGATGGCGGGATGATAGACCAGACCGGTCACGATGTGGTCTTCCGCGCCCACTGGACGATGGCCGGGGTATCGAAGAGCCCGAAGGCGGGAGTCCGGTACTTCCAGACCGGGGAATGCCGTCTCGTCGTCTCGATCGAAAATGCCCCAAAAACTTCCCGTCTTCTCTCCCTCTCTGGGGACACCTTCCTCAGGGCGCCGGCTACAGCAAAGCCGCCGGGATGACTGAGCGGAACTCTCCGAGGAGCCTTTCGACCGATTTCTTGATTGTCGGGGGCGGGATCGCCGGATACCAGACGGCGATCAACCTCCTTCCCCTGGGAAGTGTGACCCTCGTCTCCCGGGGGTCGATCGCTTCGGGGAGTTCCTACTATGCCCAGGGGGGTCTGGCGCTCCCGTGGGGGTTCGGCTACGATGCGGTAGAGTCCCACGTGGCGGACACTATCCGGGCCGGGGCGGGTCTTTGCGATCCCGAGAATGTCAGGCTTCTTGTTGAAGAGGCGGAGGAGGCCTATGCGACCCTGGTCTCACTCGGTGTCCCGTTCGACCGCGACAGCGGCGGCGAGCTTCTCCTCACCCGGGAGGCCGCTCACTCGCGTCCCCGGATCATCCATGCCGGAGGAGACAAGACAGGTTCCCTGATCGTGAAGACGCTTGCTCAAAATGTTCATGGCCACGAACGGTTCACATTCCTGACCCCCTTTCGTCTCCACCGGCTCCTCAAGGAAGATTCCGGGCGGGTGGCGGGAGGGCTCTTCATGAGCGAGGATGGGCAGGAATGGATCAGTGTCCGGGCCGGGGCCACCATCCTCGCAACGGGGGGGTTCAGCGCCCTCTTTGCCCGCACGACCAACCCCCCCTCCCAGGTCGGGGACGCCACTGCGGTGGCAGCGGCGGCAGGCGCCCAGCTCGAAAGGCTCGCCTTCACCCAGTTTCATCCCACGGTGCTCGACCTTCCCGACCAGGCGCCCTTTCTTCTGACGGAGGCCCTGCGTGGGGAGGGGGGGCACATCGTGGACCAGAAGGGTCACCGGATTCTTTTCCGGTACCACCCGGACGGAGAGCTTGCCCCAAGGGACGTGGTCTCCCGGGCCCTCTGGCTTGCAGCCCGGGACCGGCCGGGGGTGAAGCTCTTTCTCTCCGTCGTCCATCTTTCGGAGAATTATCTTCGGCAGCGATTTCCCCAGGTCTATTTCCACTGTCTCGAGGCGGGGATCGACCTCTCCCGGGAACCCGCTCCGATCCGCCCGGCGGCCCACTTCCAGATGGGCGGGGTCCGGACGGACATGGACGGCCGGACCAATCTTTCCGGACTCTACGCCGTGGGAGAGGTCGCATCGACGAGGGTCCATGGAGCAAACCGCCTGGCCTCGAACTCCCTCCTCGAGGCCCTGGTGATGGGCAACCGCGTGGGTCGGACGATCGCCGCCGAACGTGAGGAAGGAGGACTCCTTCCTCCGGACTCGCTAGATGAGAATGGGCCTTCAGTGGGGCCGACATATGGAGAAGGAGAACCGGGGACCCTCTCCCTTGACGGTCTTCGAATCCTCCTCTGGGAGAAGGCGGGAATCGTCCGGACGGAGGAGCAGGTCGCGTTGGGGCGGGAGGAGGTCCTTGCCGCGTTGGCCTCGGAAAAGACGGGAAAGGTCACCCCGAAAGACGCCCTTCTTCATAATGCCCTGACGCTCTCGCTTCTTCTCTTCGAGGATCTCAAAAGCGCACCCCGGGTGGGGGCGAACTATTTTGTCGAGACCCGGAATCCCGGCGAAGGGAGCCTTCCGGACAGGATCCATGCCGGATCAAAGGAGAAGAAAGTCTGATGCCCAAGGATTTTTACGTTAGACTCGGAGTTGCGAAGAAGGCCTCGCCCGACGAGATCAAGAAGGCCTACAGAAAGCTGGCCCGCCAGTTCCATCCGGACGTCAACCCGGGGAACAAGGATGTCGAGCTGCGCTTCAAGGAGATCAATGAAGCCTACGAGACGCTCTCCGATCCAGCCAAGCGCGCGGAATACGACGCTCTCGGAATGTCCGGCGGCGGAGGCGGGCGAACCCGGCACTCTGCGCGTGAGGAGGAGGCTCCCTTCGGTGGTCAGGGGGAGAGGGGATTCGGAGACTTCTGGGATATCTTCGGAGGGATGGGGGGAGGCGGGGGCGGAGCCCTCTCCGAGGTGCACTTCACCCTCCCCTTCCGGGAGGCGGCCCGGGGAACGTCCCGGACTATCCTTCTTCCCGGAGATCCGGGCAAGTCTCCCGACAAGGTGAGCGTACAGATCCCGGCCGGGGTCGACGCCGGGATGGCATTTACCGTCCAGGCCGGGACCGGTCCCCGGGGGCGGGCGATCCGGGTGGTGGTCGACGAGGTCCTTCCGGATCCCCTCTTTCGCCGGCAGGGATCAGATCTCCTCCTCGACTGTCCGGTAAAGCTCTCGGAGATCCATTTCGGGGCCGCAGTCGACGTTCCCACCCTCGACGGCGAGTCTCGCCTCAAGATCCCTCCAGGGACGAAGGCCGGGCAGACCTTCAGGCTCAAGGGAAAGGGGCTCCGCTCCCCCGTCAGCCACGAAACGGGCCATCTTTATGTGAAGATTCTTCCCGTTCTTCCCCCGACCGTTCCGCCGTCTCTTGAGCCGTGCCTCCGGGAGTTCGACAACCACTATCCCCCGGACTTCCGCTGGAAGGGGCGTTCGTGATGGAGAGGCGGACTGGCACGGTCGGCAAAGGGAGGGGCAGAGGGTGAAGGACCAGACGAGACGCAGGGATGAGGGGGCTCCGCTCCCCCTCGACCGGGTGGTCGAACTCTATCGGATCCCCCGGCAGACGCTCTCCTACCTTGTCAGGGAGGGTCTTCTCGAGATCGAGAAAGAGCCCTGTGCCGCCCTTAGGCCGGAGATGGTCGAACGGGTGCGTCTGATCGTCTCCCTCCGGAGGGATTTGGGGGTGAACATGGCGGGCGTCGAGATTATCCTGAGGCTCAGGCACCAGCTCCTCTGGGCCCGCTCCCAGAAACCCCACGTCTTTGGCGAAGCGTGGGTCGACGTGCCGGAATAGGATTCAACACACCGGTGTGGACCAGACAGACGAAACGGGCCGGCCGGAGAAGCTAGAGAGGGATCAATATGGATGCGAGCAAGCTGACCCAGAAGTCTCAGGAAGCCCTTCAGCAGTCTGTGGATATGGCAAGACGGGCGGGAAATACGGAGGTGGAGCCCATCCATCTTCTCCGCGCCCTCCTTGGCCAGGAGGGAGGCATCGTCCCTGCCATTCTGAAGAAGATGGATGTGGATCCGGTGGCCCTGTCCGCCCGGGCCGACGAACAGCTGGCCCTCCTCCCCCGGGTGGAAGGGGGCTCGGGGGGGCCCTACCTCTCCCGGGCGCTGTCGACCCTTCTCGACCGGGCGCTGGAGGAGACGAAGCCCTTCAAGGACGACTTCGTCAGCACCGAACACATCTTCCTGGCCATGACGCAATCCTCGGGGGCCGAAGGCAAGCTCTTGAAGTCCTTCAAGATCACGAAGGAGGGGACCCTCTCCGCCCTGGCCGAGGTCCGGGGAAACCAGCGGGTGACCGACCAGAACCCGGAAGAGCGCTATCAGGCGCTGGAGAAGTTCGGGAAGGATTTGACCGCCCTGGCCAGACAGGGCAAGCTCGACCCCGTTATCGGTCGCGACGAGGAGATCCGGCGGGTTGTACAGGTCCTCTCCCGCCGGACGAAGAACAACCCCGTCCTGATCGGAGATCCGGGGGTGGGAAAGACGGCGATCGTCGAGGGTCTCGCCCAGAGGATCGTGGCAGGCGACGTCCCAGAAGGGCTCAAGGACAAGACGATCTTCTCCCTCGATCTCGGGGCGCTTCTGGCCGGAGCCAAGTACCGGGGGGACTTCGAGGAGCGGCTCAAGGCCGTCCTGAAGGAGATTACCGGAGCCGCGGGCATGATCATCCTCTTTATCGACGAGCTCCACACCATCGTCCGGGCGGGAGCGAGCGAAGGGGCCATGGATGCCTCGAATCTTCTGAAGCCGGCCCTGGCCCGGGGGGAGCTCCGGGCGATCGGGGCGACGACGCTCGACGAGTTTCGCCAGTATATCGAGAAGGATGCGGCCCTCGAGCGGCGCTTTCAGCCGGTCTTCGTGGGAGAGCCAAGCGTCGAAGACACCATCGCGATCCTGCGGGGGCTCAAGGACAAGTACGAGATCCACCACGGGGTCCGGATCAAGGATTCGGCGATCGTGGCGGCGGCGGTCCTCTCGCATCGCTATATCTCCGGTCGCTTTCTTCCCGATAAGGCCATCGACTTAATCGACGAGTCGGCCGCCCGTCTGCGTGTGGCGATCGACAGCATGCCCCTCGAGCTCGACGAGGTCGACCGGAAGATACGCCAGCTCGAGATCGAGAAGATGGCGCTCTCCCGGGAGGAGGATAGCGAGAGCCAGGAGAAGAAGGCCGGCGTGGAAAACGAGCTCGAGAGCCTGAAGGGACGCTTTTCTGCGCTCAAGTCCCAGTGGGATGCCGAGAAGTCCCGCATACAGGAGGTCCAGTCCCTCAAGGCGAAGATCGAGGATGCGAAGAAGGAGGCCGAGACGGCCCTCCGGGAAGGCCAGTACGAAAAGGCCTCCAAAATCACTTACGGAACTGTCCCGAACCTCCAGAAGACCCTCGAGTCCGCCCAGGCGGAAATCGAAAAGGAGGGGGAGTCCGGTGGCCGCCTTCTGAAAGAGGAGGTCTCGGAGGAGGATATCGCCCAGGTCGTCTCCCGGTGGACGGGGATCCCCGTGAGCCGCATGATGGAGGGGGAGATCCAGAAGCTCCTCAAAATGGAGGAGCGGCTCTCGAAACGGGTGGTGGGGCAGAAGGAGGCGGTCGCCGCCGTCTCCAACGCCATCCGCCGGGCCCGGGCGGGGATCCAGGACCCCAACAGGCCGCTGGGTTCTTTCTTCTTTCTGGGGCCGACAGGGGTGGGAAAGACCGAACTGGCCAAGAGCCTGGCGGAATTTCTCTTCGACGACGATCAGGCCATGATCCGGATCGACATGTCGGAATACATGGAGAAGCACTCCGTCTCCCGGCTGATCGGAGCGCCTCCCGGGTATGTGGGATACGAGGAGGGGGGGCAGCTGACCGAGGCGATCCGGCGGAGGCCCTATGCGGTGATCCTTCTCGACGAGATGGAAAAGGCCCATCCCGATGTCTTCAATGTCCTGCTCCAGGTTCTCGACGACGGCCGACTCACCGATGGACAGGGGCGGATCGTCGACTTCAAGAACACCGTCATCATCATGACCTCGAATATCGCCTCCGAGATCATCCGCGACTCGGCAGGAATGCCGGAATCTGAGGTAAGGCCCCGGGTGATGGAGCTTCTCGGCCGGACCCTGCGTCCGGAATTTCTCAATCGCATCGATGAGATTATCCTTTTCCATCCGCTGTCCATGACCGAAATTCTCCGGATCGTTGAGATCCAGATGGAGTCGGTCAACCGGCGTCTCAAGGACCAGAACCTCTCTCTTGATCTCACCGACCGGGCGCGGGAGGAGCTGGCCCAGGTCGGATTCGATCCGATCTATGGGGCCCGGCCGCTCAAGAGGGCCATCCAGCAAGCCATCCTCAATCCTCTGGCCCAGAAGATCCTGGGGCGGACTCTCCAGAAGGGGGAAAAGGTCACTGTGGACTGGGACGGGCAGGCCTTTCTCTTCGAGGGATCGGCGGAGGCACCCTCCTCATGAGCGGCGACGGGAGACCTTCGATAAGAGAAGGTCTGCTCTTCACGGAAGACGGGAGGCTTACCGAGCGCATCCGGCGCACTGTCGTCCACTGGCCGCTCGAGATTGCGGTCCGGGACCGATGGACGGGGTGGCAAGATGTGCCCGAAGACTGTCGGCTCATCCTTTTCGACCGCTCGACCATCGGAGGTGTCGAGCTCTCGGACAACGCCCTGCGCCTTGTCCTCTCCGGCTCCGGAGAGGATCTTGTCGAGGCGCTCGAGTCGTTTTTGTTCCTGCGGGAACCCTTCTCCGTTGCCGTGGGAATCGAGCATCTTCTCCATGTCAAATGCCGCCAGTATCTGTCGGCTGTGGGCTCTCTTCGGGAGGCGGGATCGGCCTACTCCTTCTTCGTCTCGCTTCTCGACAAGCACCTTCTGCCCGGGGCCCTCGAGGTGGCGCAGGGAAACCAGCATCGGGCCTCCCGTATCCTGGGCATCAGCCGGAACACCTTCCGGAACAAGATGAAGCTGCTCGATGATGGGGATGCGACCCATGTCGATAAAGGGGTTTAGTGTTTGTTTGCAAGTGATTGAGCAATGTTTTTTCTGCGGGAAAAAGAATTTTTTTTCGGTAAAGTATGGCCGCATTCTTGACAGATGAATCTTTTCAGTGTAATTTCCCCGGTGGACGTAGTATTTTTTTAAATCCAACGCGAAAGGGGGGTACCAGGCGATGAAAAAGTCGGAACTCGTGGAAAAGATCTCCCAGGCAGCCAAGATCAATAAGACCCAGGCGAACGACGCTCTCAATGCCGCCGTTGAGGCCATCAAGAAGAGCCTCAAGAAGGATGGCGAGCGCGTGACCCTTCCCGGTTTCGGGACCTTTTCCACGGCCAAGAGAAAGGCCCGCACAGGCCGGAATCCTCGCACTGGTCAGGCGATCAAGATTCCCGCAATGCGCGTTCCCAAGTTTTCTGCCGGAAAAGCCTTGAAGGCCGCCGTCAAGTAGACTTCTGCAATGTTGCGGGGCCTC
>DAHXNG010000073.1 GCA_027366615.1 Nitrospirota bacterium
AGGGAGACGATGGCGAGGTTGCTCTGGGGCCGCTAAGAATTGAACGCCCTGTCTGCACAACAAAAAGGGTAGGAGAAGAAAAGGACGCCGTCCGACTTCCCTGGCTCTGGAAGGATGTAAGAAGAATAGAAAGATCGTGACTAAAGTGAGGAGAAGCAAGATGGTGGGCGATACAGGTATCGAACCTGTGACCCCTGCCGTGTGAAGGCAGTGCTCTACCGCTGAGCTAATCGCCCGGACTTGTCTTAAAGGAAGCCGGAGAAGACATCTGTAATTCCGGAAGACTCATTCTAGAAAAACCGGCCGAAAGTTTCAAGGAAAAAAACAGGTACCCGAGAAGGAGTGGCAGTGGAATTAAAAGAGACCCTGAACCTCCCCAAGACAGACTTTCCCATGAAGGCCGATCTTGCAAAAAAAGAAGAAGAATATCTCAAGTCCTGGGAGAAAGCCGCAATCTACCCGGCACTAAAAAAGGCCCTGGAAGGTCGCCCGCTCTTTATGTTGCACGACGGGCCCCCCTATGCCAACGGTCATCTCCACATGGGACACGCCCTCAACAAAATCCTGAAGGACATCATCAACCGGGTAGAAATTAAAAAAGGAAAGTCGATCGCCTATATTCCCGGATGGGACTGCCACGGACTTCCTATCGAACACAAGGTCCTGAAGGATTTGGGAAAGAGGCGGGGAGACCTGTCCGATACAGAGATCCGGGCCCGATGCCGGGAATCGGCGGAAATATTTGCCGGGATCCAAGCCAAAGAATTTCAGAGGATGGGAATCCTTGGAGAGTTTGAGAACCCCTATCTTACGATGAGTTGGGACTTTGAGGCCGAGATTCTCCGTTCTTTGGCACGAATGGTAGAAGATGACAGAGTCTACAAGGGAGAAAAACCGGTCCTCTGGTGCGGAGTCTGCGAAACGGCCCTGGCCGATGCCGAGGTCGAATATGCACCCCACCGCTCGACGGCCGTCACCGTCCTCTTCGAAAACGTGAAAAACGGGAAAAAGAGATACTATCCAATCTGGACCACAACCCCATGGACGCTGCCGGCCAACCAGGCGGTCGCCGTTGGACCCGATATTTTCTACACGATTCTCGAGATCGTGGAGGAAACAGGGCCTCTCCTCAAGGGAGTCGAGATCGTGGTGTCTTCAGAGATCTTGGAGAAGATGAGGAGTTCACAGAACTCCCCCTGGAAGGAGATCGTCAAGAATTCGAAGACGATCGCCAAGGTCAGGGGAAGTGAACTCGTGGAAGAAGGCCCCTCCCTGGCCCATCCAGTCATAAAGGGAAAGAAGGTTCCACTCGTTGGGGCCGCGTTTGTCGGGACGGACCAGGGGACCGGGCTTGTCCATATCGCGCCAGGCCATGGGGAAGAAGACTTCAGGGTCGGGGAGGAGCACAACTTGAGCCGCGAGACCCCTGTCAACGAAAGGGGCCGTTATGGAGAAACGATCCGGGAGCATGTTGAGGAGTGGGTCGGAAAAAAGATTGGAGAGCTCGCTCCGGAAATGGTCGCCTTTCTGGAAAAGGAGAATATTCTCCTTCAAAGCGAGACGATCGAGCACTCCTACCCCCATTGCTGGAGATGTAAAAACCCTGTTTACTACCGCGCCACATCGCAGTGGTTTCTCTCGCTGGAGAGAAAAGACCTCAGGTCCAAGACGCTCAATGCTATCGGAACGGTCACCTGGATCCCTGAAAAGGGTGAAAACAGAATCCGGGGAATGATCGAGACAAGACCCGACTGGTGTCTTTCACGGCAGCGGGCATGGGGAGTGCCCATCCCGGCGGTCCACTGCAGAAAATGCAACAAGACGACCCTGGATCCCCTCCTTGTCAATAAAATGGCAGACAGGACGGATGAGGAAGGGCTCGACTTCTGGTTTGACGACCATAAAAGAGAGGCATTCCTGGCGGACTACCATTGCACTCATTGCGGAGGCTCAGATATCGAACGCGAGAAGGACATTCTCGATGTCTGGTTCGATTCGGGGGTCTCGCACGAAGCCGTCCTCAAAAAAAGAAAAGATACAAAATGGCCGGCCGATCTCTACCTTGAAGGATCTGACCAGCATCGGGGGTGGTTCCATTCCTCCCTTCTGACCTCGATGGCTCTCGAGGGAGCCCCTCCGTATCGGTCAGTCCTGACACACGGTTTTGTCGTCGACGGTCAGGGTCGCAAGATGGCCAAAACCCTTGGAAACGTTATAAGTCCAAAGGAGATTACAGAAAAATATGGTGCCGATGTCTTGCGGCTCTGGGTTGCCTCGGCCGACTACCAGGAAGACACGAGACTCTCCTCTGAAATTGTCAACAACATGGTGGATTCATACAGAAAGATGAGGAATACAATCCGGTTCATACTGGGAAATATCGACGACCTGAAGGACGGGGCTCCGGGCCCACTCTCCCCTGATCCCCTGGACCGATGGGTCCTCTCGGTCTGGGAACGGACCAAGAGGGAGATTCTCTCCTCCTACAACGAAAAGAGATTCTCACAGGTTATCAGCCAGATGAACAATTTCTGCGCCGTAACTCTCTCGGCACACTACTTCGACATCGTCAAGGACCGTCTTTACGCCGAGGCATCCGGAGGACCTTTGCGAAGGGGAACACAAAAAACACTTCGCCTCCTTCTAGACGAAATCCTCCCTCTCATTCACCCGATCCTTCCGTTTACGACAACGGAAATCGTTCTTCACGACAGGACGGGAGAGAACCACAAGCAAACCGGAGACCGTCCAGATCTCGCACTCCTCGACATAGTGACAAGACCCTTTCCGGCACTAGCGCCGGAGAGAGAGAATGCCTCTCTCGAACAGTCAATCGAAAGGCTTCTCGAAGTCCGTTCCGTACTGGGAAAGATTTCGGACGACCTGAAGAAAGAAAAAATTATCCGGACGACAATGGAGCTCTGGCTCGATCTGACAGGAGAAACAAAAAAGATCGATACGGAAAACCTGGGAGAAGACTTCCTCGAAAACTTCTTTATCGTCTCGCGCCTCACCTGGAACGAAGGAGGCAAGACTCCGCCACTGGGAGAGGCGGAGCTGGGGGTTGCAGAGGGGAGGATTACCCTGTATAAGGCTCCGGGAACAAAATGCGAACGATGCTGGCTTATCCGGGAAAATACGGGAAAAAATGCAGAGAACCTACCCGTTTGCAAGAGATGCTATGAGGTTGTGAAAGGGTCCTGATCCTCCCCTGCCGCTCATGCAGGGAGGAGGAAGAGTATGGTAGAATAATATTAGGGATTAAAAGGCAAGGAGAAAAAAATCGGAAAGAGATGGATCGTGTACGGAGGGATCTCGGCCGCAGTTTTTATTGTCGACCAGCTGACGAAATCCCTTGTGCTGACAAGACTTGACCTTTTTTCAAGCGTTCAGCTTATCCCCCATTTTTTCAGAATTGTCTCGGTTCGAAATACCGGAATCGTATTCGGAATCTTATCGGGAAATGGCGGGGGAGGGCACCAAGGCTTCCTGATCGCCTTTACCATCCTGGCGATGCTTGCAATCCTCATCTACAGTTGGAAGAAGGCTCGGCAAGGTGCCATTGAAATATACCCTCTCGCCCTGATCCTGGGGGGGGCCGCAGGAAACCTGTACGACAGGATAGACCACGGCAGAGTCGTCGACTTCCTGGATTTTTATATAGGAAATGCCCATTGGCCGGCATTCAATATTGCCGATTCATGCATCGTCGTCGGGGTGGGATCCCTTCTCTTCCTCCAGTGGAGGGAGGAGAGGATCAGGACCGGCTCATCCGCCCGGCCGGAATAACAAGAAGACTCGCTACGACACGAGCTAAGGAGGAGATGGGCATGGACCAAAATGCAAAAAGCCGCATCACCCGCATACAGCTGGCTCTTGAGAACAATGAATGGCTCAAGGCCTTTCATCTGGCCGAATCGGGTGTCACCGACAACCCGGATATCATGCCGTTCAAGTACCTGATGATCGATGCGCTTATCGCGGGGGGCCGCTTCGACGAGGCCTCAAAAAAGATCACCCTCTGGAGAGAGGACTTCCCCAAGGATCGGAAGCTTGGGATCTATGCTCTCCACCTTCTGATCTATTTCAAGGAGTTTGACGAGGCGGAACGTCTTGGGGAGACCCTCCTCGAAGGCTCCCAGAATATCGTAGAAAAGCGGGACATCATCCTGCACCTGGCCTTTGCAGCCCACGGGAAGGGGAACCCCCGGGGGGCGATTCTTCTCTTGAACGACCTTCTCTCTGAGGACCCGCTCAACACCGATGCCTACGAGACCATTGGGAAGATCTACTTTGAACATGCCCGGTTTGAAGAGGCGGAACGCTACCTTTTGGCCCTCACAGACATCGATCCCCTTCACCCAAGGGTCCATCAGCTTCTGGGACTCCTTTACTCGGAACAGGGGAAGTGGGACGAGGCGATCATGGAGCTCGAGGAGGCCGTCGAAATCGAGCCAAGCGATGAAACGATGCGGGAGTTGGGGTGGACACTCAACATGGTAGGGGATAGGGACGGAGCGATCAGCGTTCTTGAAGAGGCTCTCGACATGAACCCCATGAACCTCCAGGCACGCATCGATCTCGGGACAATCTTTATGGACCAGGAAAATTACGAGCGCGCCCTGGCCGAATGGAAAATCGCCCAGAAGCAGGATCCCGGGAATTCGGCCATCAAGTCCAACATGGAAAAGGCCAGGGAAAAGGTTGAAAAGGATCGATCCATCAGCCGGCATTGACCGCCTGAGACAAATGCTCCCGCCCGGTCCGGACGGAGAAGATCCGGCTGACATCTCAACCAATTGCCGCATGTACCAGGTCGACCCGGGAGAATCGAAGAAAAGGCTCGATCACTTCCTCGCCCAGAGCTGTCTTCCCTTCTCCCGCTCCCGGATACAGAAGATCCTCGATGAAGGGCTCATAACCGTCAACGGTCGTATCGAACCCGCCTCATACAGGATCCGCGGGAAGGACCTCATCACCGTCCACATCCCCCCCCCTTCGCCGGCTGAAGACGCACCCGAAGAGATGGACCTCGACATCCTCTACGAGGATCCCTCACTCCTTGTCATCATCAAACCCCCTGCCCTCGTCGTCCACCCCGCACCAGGACATCCGAACGGGACACTCTTAAACGGTCTTCTCGGCTACCTCACAAAAGGGGAGACCGAAGAGTCCGAAGGACCTGCCAGAGCCGGCCTCGTTCATCGCCTCGACCAGGACACGTCGGGACTCATGGTTGTGGGAAAGTCTTCCGAGGTGGTGGACCAGCTCATGGTCCAGTTCCGCGACCGTCATGTCTCCAAAAGCTACCTTGCCCTGGCCATCGGCATCCTTCCGTCAAAGAGGGGTCTGATCGATGCCCCCATCGGGCGATCGAGCGGAGACCGCAAAAAATTCGCCGTGACAGCCTCAGGAAAACCCTCCCAAACACGGTACCGGGTTGTGACCAGTTATGCCGAAGGCTATTCCCTGCTCGATATAACCCTCCTCACAGGACGCACTCACCAGATCCGCGTCCACATGCACCACCTCGGCCATCCCCTGGCAGGCGACCCTGTCTACAGGAAGAGGGGAAGAAAGGAGACTCACCCCTTCCCCCGGATCATGCTCCATGCCGCAAAGCTGGGCTTTACCCACCCCGTCACAAATGAAAGACTCGACTTTTCGGCCCCGCTCCCAAAGGACATGGAAGAGGCCCTTTCAACGCTCCATCCACTCGCCCCCGACCCGGCAACCGACGTAAAACCCTGATCAAGTCAAAAAAAAAGGGCGTCGCACCGAAGTGCGACACCCACAAAAAAACGACCAAAGCAGCGAACTAAAGCTTCGCCATCACCATTCCCGTCAACGGCTTTGGATAGAAGTAGGTCGACTTCTGGGGCATAAGCTCGCCTCGCTGGGAGACCCCCTCAATGACCTTGGCGGAGACAGGACGGATAAAGAAGCCCAGGGCATACTCCTTCGCGACAAAGACCTTCTCCATGACCGAACGGTCCGACTTGTCGTACCGGAGAAGATCTTCGGTGCGGATACGCTCGGGCGTGATGGAAAGAAGCGGAGAAAGAACCGCCTCCTGAAGCCAGTAGGTGTCGAGTCCTTTGACCCCTTCACCTCGGGTAACGTTCAGCCGGCAGACGAGAAGCTCCTCCGTCTCCCGCACTGCAACACCAATCACCGTCTCCCGGGGGTCGGAGGCCCGAAGTTCAGAGAGAAAACGGTCGCCCTCGGACTTTGGCATCCGCGTGATCGTGGCGCGGGAGGAAAGCGCGTCGAGAAATCCGGAGATCCCGTCGGAACCCGGGTTTCGCACAAGCCTGTGGGTAGGAAGAACGGAGAGATTCTCGTCCTCCATCGCCGCAAGAAAGACAGTCACAAATTCGTAAGGAGCATTCGGATACGGAGTGGCCTCAAGGCTTCGGCGATAGTTCCTGTAAGCCAGATAGGTTTCATACCTGTGATGGCCATCGGCTATGTAAAGGGACTTCTTTCGAAAGAGGTCGACAGCCTGGCTTAAGACAGCGGGGTCGGTCACTGCCCCGAGCTCGTGGAGAACGCCATCCGCGTCGGTACAGCGGAATCTCTCGGCGGATTTGGCCCCGAGAAGAGCCATGATCTCGCGAGAGGCATCGGGATAGAGAAGATAGATCTGGCTAAAGGAGCACGCTGTGGCCTTGAAAAGGGCCATCCTGTCCTCCTTCGGGCCCTGAAGAGTTCGCTCGTGAGGATAGACGATCTTCTTCTCCCACTCCTCAAGGCGGATACGCCCGACAAAGCCCTGGATCTTCCGGGATCCGCCTGTCAGGGGATCGGTGAAGGTCATGGTATAGGGGTAGAGAGCGGGAACAGGATCGACCGTCAAAACCTTCGAGGCAAGCATCCTGTCGAGGTCCTTCTTTGCCCGGGTGTACCGGTTCGACTCCGGGGTTTCCGGATCGGGAGGGATGGGAAGCTCGAGGCGGATGACATTATCCGGATGCTTGTCGTAAAAGGCCTTCTGGGCCTCCTTGGAAATGATGTCGTAGGGGGGGGTGGTCAGATTACCGATAGAGCTTTTGAGAGACTCCGCGTACACCAGCCCATTGAAGGGAATCAGGTCGGCCAACGTTCCTCCATTGATGTTCGTGTGAAAGATGGATTGGGAGAAGGCTATTAATTTTCTCCTGTAATTTAGGTCTCCCTCGAGATGACAAATTCCGAGAGGGCAAGAAGATGCTGCTTCGAAAGAGAGTCAGGAAAGCAAGAGAGGCTTTCCTGCGCCTTTCGGGTAAACTCCCGGGCCCGGGAGAGCGAGTAGAGGATCGAGCCAGTCTCCTGCATAATCTGCAGAACCTCTTCGAGATCCCCGTTTTTGACAAGGCCTGAACCGATCTTTGTCACGATCCGGGCCCGGGACGATTCGGAGGCCTTTGAGAGGCAATGAATAAGGGGGAGAGTCATCTTCCCTTCGGAAAGATCTCTTCCTAGGGTCTTGCCCAACTTTTCCTCGCTCGCCATGTAGTCGAGAGCGTCATCGGCAACCTGGAAGGCCATCCCTACAAAATAGCCGAAGCTCTCGAGGGCATTTTTTTTCTCGTCCGAAACTCCTCCGAGAACTCCCCCAAGACGGCACGTGCTCGCTGTCAATGTCGCTGTCTTGCAGGCCGCCACATTGTAATACTGGTCTTCGGTCGCCTCGAGGTTGCCATCGAGAAAAAGTTCGAGGATCTCTCCTTCGGACATCTTCTTGCAGGCAAGCGTCAGAGAGTCGTTGACTTCGTGGCTATGAAGCCCCATGGCAAGCCAGAGGGAGTTTGCATAGAGAAAGTCCCCGACAAGGATCGCCGACTGGTTTCCCCAGCGCTGGTGCGCTGACTGCTTTCCCCGGCGAACATCGGCATTGTCCACGACATCGTCATGGAGAAGAGTCGCCGTATGGATCATCTCAACAACCGCAGCCAGAAGAATGGGATCGGAACCCTCGGCATCCGAGAGACGAGAAGAGATCACCATAAGGAGAGGCCGGAGGCGCTTGCCTCCCCCGGAGACGATATATGAGGTCATCTCGCTGGCCAGGGGAACGATGCCCGTAAGCAGATCCCGGAGCTTTTCCTCAACGGACACCATCTGGTCGCGATAGGAGGTCCAAATGTTATTGACGCTCGACTCAATAAGTGGATTCATGCCCATAAGATTAAGCTTTGCCTTCGATTATTGTCAAGAAAACATGAGCCTTCACGGCTCCCTCCCCGGCCGGTAGGAGGTAATCTCGATCCAGTGACCGTCCGGATCCTGAAAGTAGAGGGACTGCGCAACCCCGTGGTCGTCGCATCGATAAGGGATCCCTTCCGCCTTCAATGTTTCTGCTGCCTGAAGAAAGGAGTTTGCATCGGTGCGAAAACAGAAGTGACGAACCGAAGGATCCACAGGAGGCGGGACGGCGCCCTTCGCATCGAGGAGGGCTAGGCAGGTTCCTCCGATACAAAGAAAGGCCGGGTCTGTCCCCCACTCCGGGGCAAATGTATGGACCAGTCCAAAGAGTCTCCGGTACCATGACAGGGAAGCCTCGATGTCGGAGACGGGAATGGCAACATGGTCGAGTCCGCTGACCTGGATCATCGACAACCTCAGAACAGGGTGATATAGCCAACCTTGACGGGAATAAG
>DAHXNG010000082.1 GCA_027366615.1 Nitrospirota bacterium
CCGATGAACCAGGCGTCCTTGAAATTGTTTGTCGTGCCGGTCTTTCCGGCAAGAAGCACGCCGAGAGAAAGCGCGTCCCGGCCCGTCCCTTCCTTGATGACGCTCTCCATCATGGAGATCATGAGGTAGCTTCTGGCAGGATCGTAGACAGGACGGGGATCGGGAACATAGCGGTAGATGGTGGTCTTGTGGTAGTCGAAGACGCGATCGACGGCATGGATCTTCTCGCGGACCCCGCCGTTGGCAATGACGGCGTAGGCCCCGGTGATCTCGATCGGCTTGACGGTGGCCGACCCCAAGGCCAGCGTGAGGTCATGCGGGAGGGGGGTTGTTATCCCGAGCCTGCGGGCAAACCCGATCACCGACCCGACCCCCACCCGGCGGACGAGACGGATGGTGGCCAGATTGATCGATTCGGCCAGGGCCTTTCTCATGGGAACCGGCCCCAAAAAACCCGCCTCGAAGTCCTTCGGCCGCCAGACGCGCTGGTGGACGCGGTCAAAAAAGACCAGGGGAGAGTCGTTGAGTATCGAGCCCGGAGAGAAGCCTTTTTCGAGGGCGGCGCCATAGTCGATCACCTTGAAGGCCGAGCCGGGTTGTCTGAGAGCCTGAACGGCCCGATTGAACTTGCTCCGGGCGAAGCTGTATCCTCCCGCCATCGCCAGGATCCCTCCGGTCTTGGGGTCGAGGGCGACCACCGCCCCCTGTACCAGCGGAACCTGATCGAGGGAGGCGTCGAGAATCCATCCATTCTTGGCCTTGAAAGACGAAAGGATATGGACCCTGACGACAAAGCCAGGCTTGAGGATCCGGGAGAGGGAAAAGGGATTGAGCACTTTCCGGCCCCGATTGACCTCCGGGCGCAGAAGAACGGTGCGGGCCCACTGGGCGTGGTCGACAACAATACGCCCAAGCCGGTTGTCGACCGAGATCCTGGCCTCCCGCTCCGAAACGCTCAGGACGGTCGCATCGACACGCTTTCCGGAGAGATCATCGAGGTCGTGGGCCGTGGACGCCGGAACTGTCTTCGAACGGATCCTGGCCAGGTCCTGGCCCTTGATCGTCCGGATCGCTCCCCGAAAACCCTGGCGTCTGTCGATGGCACGAAGACCTTTGCGAAGGGCCCTGTTGGCAGCCATCTGGACCCGAAGGTCGAGGGTCGTGAAGATCCGGAGTCCTCCTCCAAAAAGCTTTTTCGCCGGCATCTCGCGCTCGAGCTTCTGGCGGACATACTCCAGGAAATAGGCGCTGGGGCTTGCGGCGTGCGAAGGGGGGACAAGCTCGAGAGGGGCCGCATAGGCCTTCGTCTTCGCCTCTGGAGTGATGTAGTGGACCCGGACCATCCGCTGGAGAACCACGAGCTGGCGCCTCTTGGCGGCCTCGGGATGCAGGAGAGGGGAAAACTCGATGGGAGAGCGGATCATGCCGGCGATCATCGCCACCTCGGGGAGGGTCAGGTCGGAGAGGGACTTCCCGAAATAGGTGTGCGCCGCCGCAGAGACCCCGTAGGCCCCCTCTCCGAGATAGATCTGGTTCAGGTAGAGCTCGAGGATCTCGTCCTTCGTCAGGACCTTTTCGATGCGGTAGGAAAGAAGAGCCTCGCGGACCTTCCGGATAAAGGTCTTCTTGTGGGTGAGAAAGATGTTCCGGGCAAGCTGCTGGGTGATGGTGCTGGCCCCCTCGCGGAGGTACCCCGCCAGGGCATCCGAGAGGGCCGCCCGGATAATCGATCCGTACGCCAGGGCACCGTGCTCGTAGAAGTGCTCGTCCTCGACGGCCAGGATGCTGTGGACGATAAGCGGGGGAATCCGGCCCAAAGGAAGATACTCGCGCCGCTCCTTGTAGAAGGAGCCGATCTTCTGCCCGTTCCTGTCATAGATGTGGGAGGTGGTGAAAGGGACATAATTCCGGAGGAATTCGACGGAAGGCACGCCCGCAACGATCTTCTTGTAGGCGAAATAGCCTGCCACCCCGGAGGAGACTCCAACGACAAGGAAAAAGGCGAGAGAGAACAGAAGGAATTTTTTCAAGGCTTCCCGAACGGTTCAGGAGTGCAGGGAAAAAAAAGGCGGGAGGCCCGGAGTCGGACCGAAACGGGCCGACTCCGGGATAACCCCGCCCTCAGGAATGTATGCATCAGAATTATGCCAAATGGTACTGTACTACCCGGCTACCAGGCCGGCTAGCCGACCGGATACCCGGGATGAGTCCCGAGTACTCGTCCCTCCGGTCTCCGGGTTACGGAATCCGGCAGGGAAAAAAGATCTTACTTTTCGAAGGTCTTCATGATGGTGAAGGCCGTCAGGAGAGCCGCGCCGGTCAGGACGATGAAGACAACCGTCAGGGTCATGTTGGCATAGTTGGCATCGGTCGGATTGAAGGAACCCATCTTGTAAGGCATAGCAACCCCCGCGTCTAGGTTATCGGTGATCCCGGATTCTTGAGCCCGAAAAAATCGGACTTATTGGCAAAGGACAATATACCCCAGTGAAAGGAACAGGTCAACACCTCAAAAAACAAAAATCCAGCCCATGGAGGTCTTGCACCGCCCGGGGATCCGAGGGTGCTTCCTGTTCCGGAGCTCCGCCTCAGATAGAGCGAATCTCCCTGTCGTGGGCAAGAAGATCGGAGAGGGTGAAGAAGGAAAAGAAGGGAACCCCGGCCTTCTCGAAGCGGTCCCGTCCCCCCTCCTCCCGGTCGACCAAGGCCAACACCTCCAGAACCTCGTACCCGCACTCCCTGCAGACATCGACCGCCCGCATCCCGGAGGCCCCCGTGGTTACCACGTCCTCCACGACCACCACCCGGGCTCCCGGAACAAGGTCCCCCTCGACGGGATTTTTCGTTCCGTGGCCCTTGGCTTCCTTGCGGACGACAAAAGCCGGTACAGGCCTCCGATAAAGCCCGCTGACGAGCGATGAGGCAACAGCGATCGGGTCGGCTCCAAGGGTCAGCCCTCCGATTCCGTCGGCATCGAGCCGCGAGATCCGGTGGTAGATCAGATGGCCGATCAGGTACTGGGCCCGGGAATGTCCCAGGGTCGTCTTCTTGCAGTCGACGTAGACGGGGCTGGTCTTCCCGGATGAAAGCGTAAAGGGACGGTCCGGGCGATGGATGAAGGAGCGTTCGTAGAGGATCCGGAAGAGCTCTTCCCGGTCGGCGGCCAGAAGTGGCTCCCAACGGTCCGGGAGAACGGGCTGGAGATGGGTCACGAGTTCAATCAAGGGGGAAATCCTGGAAAGACGGAAGGACTTTGGAATCTTCGGAGATATCATTAGCCATGCGCGGGATCTTTTCGGAAGAGCTGCCGGAGAATCCGACAAGAAAAAAATGGTGCCGAAGGCGGGACTTGAACCCGCACGGGTTTCCCCACACGCCCCTCAAACGTGCGTGTCTACCATTCCACCACTTCGGCACATTCAAAAGGGAAGCTGGATACGAGGGAAAAAACTTCTTGATTATACTGA
>DAHXNG010000084.1 GCA_027366615.1 Nitrospirota bacterium
GGCGGCCGGGTCACCGTCTTCGACGACTGGTCCGAGGGGCCCTTTTCGGCTCAGGCCCTCACCCCCACAGAGTCCCGGGCCCGATTCGAGGCGCTGGGGTGGCAGACGGTGGTGGGCTTTCAGACAAGAAATCCCATCCACAGGGCCCATGAATACATCCAGAAGTGCTCGCTCGAGGTTGTCGACGGTCTCTTTCTCCATCCCCTGGTGGGAGAGACGAAGGAGGACGACGTCCCCGCCAACGTCAGGATGGACTGCTACAACGTCCTGCTCGAACGCTACTATCCGAAAACACGGGTCGTCCTTGGGGTCTTTCCGGGGGCGATGCGCTATGCCGGACCCCGGGAGGCCCTTTTCCACGCCCTTGTCCGGAAGAACTACGGCTGCACCCATTTCATTGTCGGACGCGACCATGCCGGGGTGGGAAGCTACTATGGCCCGTTTGAGGCCCATGCGCTCCTTCGCCAGTTCTCCTTCGACGAGCTGGGGATCATTCCGATCTTCTTCGATACCGCCTACTACTGCCGCACCTGCGAGGGGATGGTTTCCCACAAGACCTGCGGCCATGACGAGAGCTCCCACGTGCTTCTCTCCGGGACGAAGGTTCGCCAGATGCTCCGGGAGGGAATGCCGCCTCCTCCCGAGATGACCCGGCCGGAGGTGGCAGCGGTTCTGATCGGCCACTACCGGAAGAACGAGGAGAAGGTTCCGGCCGTCAGCGGCCACTAGGAGGGATTGAGAGGGAAAAGGCTCGTGAAAAAAGTTCAGGTTTAGGAGACGGAGCGGGAGGAGAGAAGCTTTGCCAGTTGACGAAGGGCTTTCCGGGAGGGCAAGTCAAGATCGCCGATGAAGAGAAGCTCTGTCGACGGCCCGTAGGCAGGAGAGATTTCGGAGGCGCCGGCTCCCTGTCCGGTGAGGATATAGTCGACCGACTGTCCCGATAGGGCGGCGAGGGCCAGGAGTGTTTCAATGGAGGGAGAACGGACTCCGAGTTCGATCCGGGAGACATCGACCTGGGCAATACCAAGCTGTCTTGCGAACTCCGACTGGGAGAGGGCTCCTCTGAGAGCGCGGACCCTTTGTCCTGCAGACTTTTTGTCCCAATTGACCTTTATTCCATTTTGGGATATATTCAACCTTGTGATACCTATTTGGTATAAGTTTAGGCTTTTTAATCAATAAAAAAACCTTTCGTGGATTATAATTGTTGAATAAGGACATGGTCAAGGAAGTCCGGATAGCCCTCGTTCACCGCGAGTGGACGCAAAGCGAGCTGGCCCGGCGTGTCGGGATCTCTGCGGCCTATCTGAGCCTCATCATGAAGGGGCGCAGGAGTGTTGCGGGGGTGGAGCGGCGGATTCTGGACGAGCTGGGGCTTGAAGAAAAGTCTGGAGAGGACGCTCAGTTGTCGGGAGAGCCGGAGAGGAGCAGCCGGTGGCGGGGACGGGTGCAGGCGACATAGAGTCCCCTGAGAAAGGCCCGGTCCTCCCGAAACCAGGTCATGTCCCGCCAGTCGACGATAACCGAGTCGAAGGTGCTTCCCTGGGCCTTGAAGACGGTGGTCGCGTAGCTGTGGCGCAGGGGGGCAAAGGCCCGCTTGAGGCTCCAGGCAGACCGCGAAAGCTTTGCAATCTCCTGTTTTGCCCGGACGCCCGCCTCCTCGCGTTTTTGCCGAACCTCCCGGAAGATCCGGTCGACCTCCTTCTGGTGAAGGGCCGAGTCCTCCGGAACCAGCACTGAAAAATCTTCCCCCGAATCATCCTGGAGAAAGACCCGGAATGCCGGAATCTCCGGGTAGTCCGGGTGTTTCTCCGGAAAAATCTCAAGAACCTCCAGCTCCTCCCCCGCCGCGACAACTCCTGTAATCTCCCCCTCCTCAGAACGGATCCCCGTGGTCTCGTTGACAAGGACTCTCTCGTTAGGGGCAAAGGGTGTCGGACAGTCTCCGTAGTGCATCCGGTAGAGAAGCCGGTTGTAGAGCTCGACTTGGCGGTTGGTGTAGGCGAGGATCCGGAGGTTGTCGCCCGTCGAAGCAAGACGCCTTGCCCAGTGAAGGACCCCCGAAGCCCCCCCTCCGATCCAGAAGAGGGCTTTCAGGGGGGCGTCCTCCTCTAGGAATTCGAGGTCCTCCATAAGGTTTTTGGGGACGGGCCGTCCCCGGGAGATGTCCCAGTCGAGGATGTTCTGGGTCAGGGTGTGCAGCGGATGGTCGCTTGACTGACGGTGGATCCGGGAAAGGGAGAGGCGGGGAAGGGGGAGGGAGAAGACCGGAGGGGTCTCGAGGTGAAGGGCTCCTACCGGGGGAAGCTGGTGGGGGTCTCCGACAAAAAGGAGACGGCAGTCTCCCCGGAGACGTTCGAGCGTCTCGAGGAGCTCCGGGCCGACGAGCGAACATTCGTCGACAACGATCCAGTCGAAGACGGAGAGATCGGGCATCATCGCCGGACCGAGATTGTAGGAGCCGTCCTCCTTCTCCTTGAGACGAAGGCCAAGAAGGGAATGGAGTGTCGCGAATGTGGCGCCGCTTCCGGCCGACCTGAGCCCCTCCCGGAGAACGCGAAGGGCCTTGTGGGTCGGGGCCGTGACGGCGACGCGCATTCCCCGGACAAGGGCCTCCACAAGAAATCCCGCGGTCAGTGTTGTCTTTCCGGATCCGGCAGGACCCGAGAGAACCACTCCCCGGATCTCCGGGTGATCGAAAAGTTCTCGAAGCGAGGCGGCGGGATCCTGGGGGTTGGGGCTCCATGGAGGAGTTGCCCTGGAGCGTTTGGAAAAGATTTTCAACGGAGAAAGTCTCTTCCCGGTCCGTGGAGAGCACTGACCGGAGTGTTCGAGCCTTCTTTCGGCGCAATTCTGACAAGAGGCGAGGAGCGGGGAGTCATCTCCGGATCGGCTTGTAGCGGAGGCGGTGGGGGCGCGAGCCCTCGGCGCCGAGACGCCGTTTCTTGTCGGCTTCGTACTCCTGGTAGTTCCCGGCAAAGAAGGTCACCTGGGACTCTCCCTCAAAGGCCAGGATGTGGGTGGCGATCCTGTCGAGGAACCACCGGTCGTGGGAGATGACGAGGATCGATCCGGCGAATTCGAGAAGGGCGTCCTCGAGGGCGCGAAGGGTCTCGACATCGAGATCGTTCGAGGGTTCGTCGAGAAGAAGGACATTGCCTCCCGAGATCAGGGTCTTGGCCAGGTGGAGGCGTCCGCGTTCCCCTCCGGAGAGGCTTCCCACCATCTTCTGCTGGTCGGGTCCCTTGAAGTTGAATCGTCCCAGATAGGCCCGGGACGGGGTCTCAAAGCGCCCGACGGTAAGGACCTCCGAGCCGCCGGCGATCTCGTCGAAGACCGTCTTGTCCCCCGAGAGGCTTTCGCGCGACTGGTCGACGTAGGAGAGCTTGACCGACTGGCCGATCTTCACCTCGCCGGAGTCGGGGGTCTCCTTGCCGGTGATCATGCGGAAGAGGGTGGATTTTCCGGCGCCGTTGGGGCCGATGATGCCGACGATCGCCCCCGGGGGAACGATGAAGGAGAGATTTTCCATAAGGAGACGGTCGGCGTAGCCCTTTGAGACCCCCCGAAACTCGATCACGCTTTCACCGAGACGTTCTGCCACAGGGATAAAGATCTCCTGGGTCTCATTTCTCCGTTGATACTCCTGGGAGGAGAGCTCGTCGAAGCGGGCCATGCGGGCCTTGGACTTGGCCTGGCGTCCCTTGGGGTTTTGGCGGACCCATTCGAGCTCCTGCTTCATGGCCTTGATTCGGGCCGACTCCTGTCTCGACTCAAGCTCGAGGCGGGACTCCTTCTGTTCGAGCCAGGAGCTGTAGTTCCCCTTCCAGGGAATCCCCGAGCCCCTGTCAAGCTCCAGGATCCACTCGGCGGCATTGTCGAGAAAGTAGCGGTCGTGGGTCACCGCCACCACCGTTCCCGGAAATTTCTGCAGGAACTGTTCGAGCCATTCCACCGACTCGGCGTCGAGGTGGTTGGTGGGTTCGTCGAGAAGAAGCATGTCGGGGTTCGAAAGTAAAAGGCGGCAGAGGGCGACGCGGCGCTTTTCTCCTCCGGAGAGGGTTTGGATCACCGCCTCCCAGGGGGGGAGGCGAAGGGCGTCGGCGGCGATCTCCATCTGCTGGCCGATGTTGTGGCCGTCACCGGTGGCGATGACCGCTTCGAGACGTGCCTGTTCCTTGGCCAGTGCGTCGAAGTCGGCGTCGGGATCGGCGTAGGCCGCATAGACGGCATCGAGCTTATTCTGGGCGTCGAAGAGCTCGCCCAGACCCTCTTCGACGGAGGCGCGGACGGTGGCGGTGGGATCGAGGGCCGGCTCCTGGGGAAGGTGGCCGATGCGGATTCCGGGCATGGGGATCGCCTCGCCCAGAATGTCGGTATCGATCCCTGCCATGATGCGCAGGACGGTCGACTTGCCCGATCCGTTGAGGCCCAGGACGCCGATCTTGGCCCCCGGCA
>DAHXNG010000086.1 GCA_027366615.1 Nitrospirota bacterium
CTTCTTCTTGACCTCCTTTTGCGTATGAGGACGATCTCGGATCTCATGGAAGAACGGAGAAAAAAAGCCAAAAAAGAGATCCGCCGCCAGTTTCTCGAGCGGATGAAGTCCTATCTCAAGGATCTCGAGACCGACCCCGGAAAGCGCCTTGAAGAGGAAGCCCTTCTTTATCTGGCCAAGAAGGACAACGAGGAGGAGTGGAAGCGCTTCCACATCCATATGGCCCAGACAGAGCGCGAGATGGAAAAGGGAGGGCTTCTGGGCCGATCCCTGGACTTCCTTGCCCAGGAGATGAACCGGGAGCTGACGACCTACATCTCGAAGGAGCCATGGCCCGACCTCTTCCAGCCGGCCATGGAGATACGGAACATCCTCTCGAGCTTCCGAGAACAGGTCCAGAATCTCGAATGATGCCGACCACTCAGACGAAGGACCCTGCCGTGAACGACGCGCACAAAGAGTCTTCTTCCCGCCTGGCGCCCCCCCTTCCGGAAGAAGGGTGGTACCGCCTTCCGCCTGATCTCGGCCGGCCCCTTCTCTACATCGTCTCGGCGCCGTCGGGCGCCGGGAAGACGAGTCTCTGCCGCCGCGTCTCCTCCCTCGTGAACTGGATCACCTACTCGATCTCCTACACCACAAGGGACCCGCGTCCCGGGGAGGTCGACGGGGTGGACTACTTTTTCGTTTCTCCCCAGGTCTTTGTGGAGATGAAGGATCGAGGGGACTTTCTCGAAACGGCGGAGGTCTACGGCAACCATTACGGAACGGCGCGTTCCCAGATCGAGGCCTCCTTCTCCAAGGGCAAGGACGTCCTTGTGGACATCGATATCCAGGGCGCCCGCACGATGCGGGCAAGCGATATCCCCAGCATCTCCGTCTACATTCTTCCCCCCTCCTATGCTGTTCTCAGGCAGCGTCTCTCCGCCCGGGCCCAGGACTCCGAAGCGACGATCAAAAAACGCCTCGATCGCGCAAAAAATGAAATTACCAGCTATAATGAATACGATTATCTTCTTATCAACCGGGAGTTCGACCGGACCGCCCAGGATCTTCTCTCCATCATCCGGGCCGAGCATTACAGGAAGGCCGGCCTCAAGGCCTATATGGAAGATGTTTTCCTGAAGGAATTTTCCGAAGAGCGCCAATAGACGTGTGACGACATCCGAAGCGGGATGCCGGAGCAGGACAATCGACACTGAAAAGGGGACTTCCATGAACGATCTCGTATCCCAGCCCATCGACTACACCGACGATGTCATCGACAGCCACTACCGCCTTGTCATCGCCGCCGCGAAACGGACGCGCCAGATCATGGAGGGCCATGCTCCCGTGGGCGATTATCCCTACCACAAGGAGACGACGATCGGCCTTGCGGAGATCCTTGAAAAGAAAGTTCCCATCCTGATGGGAGCGCCTGCGGTGGTGGCGGAGCGCAAGCACCGGGAGGTCCTGCGGGCTGCCCGGAAGCAGCACGAGGAGTCCCTTCCCCCTTCCCGGGGCTACGCGCGCGAATCCGTCGAGGCGATCGTGGCCGACGTCTCCGTCTACCAGGAAGATCCGGAACATGCCGAACATGCCGCCCCCGAAGAGGCCGACGATCTTGGCAGGGACATCTGATCCCTTGAAGGGCTCCTCTCCCTCCATCCTTCTCGGCGTGACGGGGAGCATCGCCGCCTACAAGTCTCTCGACCTCATCCGGCGACTCTCCGACGAGGGGATGTCGACCCGGGTCGTCGCTACCCGCAATGCCCGCCCCTTTTTCCCCTTTCTCTCCGCCGAAATCTTTTCGGACAACAAGGTCGAGACAGACCTCTTTTCAGGCGGAGAGGGCAAGGGCCGCATCCGTCACCTCGACCTTCTCGACGGGGCCGACCTCCTTCTCGTCGCTCCGGCAACGGCCAACTTTATCGCCCGGATCTCCCTCGGGATGGCCGACGACCTTCTCTCCTCGATCGCCCTCTCCGCCCGCATTCCGATTCTTCTCGCTCCGGCCATGGAAGAGGCCATGTATCTCCATCCTGCCTCGATGGAGCACCGGAAGAGGCTTCAGGATCGGGGCGTAAGGGAGATCGTTCCGGAAGAGGGCCCCCTCGCCTCGGGACGCTTGGGCAAGGGGCGAATGGCTCCGGTCGACCGGATCGTCGAGGCCGTCCGGGAGGCCCTCGCCCTGTCGGGATCTCCCGGGGGATCCCTCTCGGGCCGCAAGGTCCTTGTCAGCTCCGGCCCCACATACGAGCCTCTCGACCCTGTCCGATTCATCGGAAACCGCTCCTCCGGCCTCATGGGAATGGCGATCGTCAAGGCCGCCCGCACGCTCGGCGCGCAGGTGACGCTCGTCTCCGGACCGACGGCCTTGACCCCGCCTTCCGGTGTCGAACTCCACCGAGTCGAGACGGCTCAAGAGATGGGGCAGACTTTGGACCGCCTCTTTCCCGAGACCGACATCCTCGTTATGGCCGCCGCAGTCTCCGACTACAGGCCCGCCGCCCCCCTCTCGGAAAAAAAGAAAAAGGACGGACGGGAGTGGACCCTCTCCCTTTCCGAAAACTCGGATATTCTCAAGGGTCTCTCCGCCAGGCGCCGTCCGGAACAGCGGCTCGTGGGATTTGCCGCAGAGTCGGAGCTCGACCTCGAGAGGCTTCGCCAGAAGTGCCGGGCCAAGGGGGTCGACCTTCTCGTGGCCAACGATATCTCAAAGCCCGATATCGGCTTCGGATCGGCAGAAAATGAAGCGCTTCTCGTCTTTCCCGACGGACGATCCCTCCCGGTGCCCCGCACATCGAAGGAGACCCTTGCCTTCCGGATTTTCGAGAACCTTCCCTGAAAGAGCTCGTTAATTCCAAGATATTCCGGGGAAGTCCCTGCGATACCCCCTTCGCAAGGAAAGATCCAAACTGTGCGCGTTTTCGGGAATTTGTTGCAATTATCGCCTATCGTTGCTAGGATACACGCCGATCGACTCGCGGCGAATCGGAATCGGGACGACCTTCGGGCGAACACTTTATCCTTCTGGCGGGACACTTTATGAATCCTGAAGAACTGAAGGTTCTGGAAGAGCGCATCAAGGCCAATCCAAAAAGCCGCTCCTTTCTGCAGCTGGCGGAGGCCTATATTGAAGCCGGCCGCAGGGAAGAGGCTCTCGATCTCCTGAAGAACGGGGAGGAGTACTACCCTTACTACCTCGCCGCCCGCATCGCCTACGGGAAGCTCCTGCGCGAAGAGGGGGATACGGACCGCTCCATCGAACAGTTCGAGTTCGTAAACCGGACGATCCCTGACAACCTGATCGCACTCAAAAACCTTGCCGCCCTTTACTTCGAGAAAACGAGGCTTCCGGAAGCCAAGACCATGGCGACATCCGCCCTGGCCCTCTCTCCCGGAGATCCCGAAATGACGAAGATCGTCTCCCAGGTCGATCTGGCGGCCGCCCCTTCCCCCAAACCGGCCCCCGCGCCTCCCCCAGCAAAGCCGGAGCCCCTGCCCTCCCCGCCGGAGAAAGCCCCGGAACCGGAAGTTCCCGAAGAGCCGGTCGCCCCGGAAGAGACCATCGTCGAGATGCCCCACGAGCTCTTCGAAAAAGCGGAACAGGAATCTCTTCCCGCTCCCCCCGAACCGCCGACTCCTCCTGCCGGCGAACCGCTTCTTCCCCAGACGGAGACAATGGGAGATCTGCTCGTAAACCAGGGCCACCTCGAGGAAGCGCTCTCGGTCTACGAGACGGTCCTCGCCAAAGATCCCGGCAATACCTCAGTCACAGAAAAGATCCATTCCATCCGGGCCATGCGGCGCATGGTCGGGCCTGTCGAGGCCGTCCCGACTCCCGAACCGGAACCCCTGCCAGTCGCCCCGCCCGAGGAGATCTCCGCGCCGGAAACGGAAGTCGCTCCCGCTCTGGAACCGGAACCGGAGGATCCCGCTGTCTTTGAGCCGGAGCCTCCGGAAGAGCCCGAACCGACTCTCCCTGACGAACCGGAAATCCCTGATGAAGAGCCGGCGGCCGAGCCCCTCCCCGAGCCGGAGCCAGTCGCCCCCCCTCTTCCTTCGCCCGTCTCGCTCCCCGAGGGGGTCGCCGGAAAGATCGTGGAACTGGTGCAGACCCGGATGAGACGCAATCTTGTGGGCTACGTCCGGGCCACCCTCGACGGCTTCTCCATGGAGGCGTCCGATGCCGGCCACTGGGGCGATATCCTCGCCGCCGAAGGGGTCGAGATCGTCCGGGCTGTCGCCGACATGTCTCGCATGCTCAACTGGGGTGAGCTTCAGGGAACGGTCGTATGGATGGACCGGGCGGTTCTCTATGGCCTTCCGCTGGGACCGGGAGAAGCGCTCTTTCTTGCCTTGAAGCCCGGGGCAAACATCGGCCTCTGCCGCATCCTCGTGACCCAGGCGATCGAAGAGGCCTTGAAGGACAAGGGCTGACCGTGTACCGTATCCTGATCCTCCAGGGGCCGAACCTGAACCGTCTGGGAAAGCGCGAGCCTTCCCATTACGGGACGAGGACGCTTGAGGAGATCCATCGCGAGATCGAGTCGATGGGAAAAAAAGAGGGCTTTCTTCCCGTCTTTTTCCAGTCGAACCACGAAGGGGCGATCGTCGACCGGATCCACGAGTCCGGAGAGGATGGTACCGACGGGATTGTGGCAAACTTCGGGGCCTACACCCACACGAGCGTTGCCATCCGGGACGCGGTGCTCTCGGTC
>DAHXNG010000118.1 GCA_027366615.1 Nitrospirota bacterium
CCGGAACGCCGATGAGGACGGGAGGCAACGGATCGGGACATCCCGGGCCTTGGCCCGGACGATCCTTCTGGCCGGGTCGGCCCTGTTTTTTGGGGCAGGATTTCTTCCCGTCTTCTTCAACGACCGGCGTCTGGCTCTCCACGACTGCCTCTCCGGAACGCGCATCGTCCGCGTTCGCTCCCGCGTCTCGCGTCCCGCGGAGACGTCCTAGTCTTGTCTGTCACCCCCTCCGTCATATAATGTCCGCAAAAACATGCATAATGTGTCCGAAAGATCTTCTGTTTTTTTTCAATAAGAGGTTGGGAAGAGGTGAGGACCTATTGGATCGAATCGACATCGTCGAGTCCCCCCGGAGCCGCTCCACAGCCATGCTGGAGAAAAACGGGCCGGAAAGCTGACGAGGATCGGGACAAGCCAATCTGAAAATGTCACGATTGAGTCAAAGACCCGGGAGGGAGAGTGTCAATCAATGCGAAAAAGGCCCCTATTCTGACGCGTTTTGGCCCCTGTTCCTGACGTCAGGATGGGGTATGCGTCAAAAAGACACTCGTCGAATCATGCGTTCTGTTTCAGGAGGAGCGATCTCCCCTGTTCTTGGGTTTAGCCCCTTGCTCAGCCCCCTCTCCCGACGTTTTTAAGGTTGGAATGGATCCCAAAAACGGGGTGCAATGACAAGGCATCCACATTGCGAATATCCGATGAAAACGGCCAGTCTCAAAGAATGGACCTACGAGGAATTCATGTCGCTCCCGGAAGGGGGGCCCTTTCGCTATGAGATCATCGATGGAAAACTGTGCATGACCCCGTCCCCTCCGATAGGCCCGGAGGCTTCGCCCGCCCCTCGACAATGACCCAAGTCGACTGCCGTCATTTGGGCATTCTCTTTCTTTCCCAGCCCAGAAGGGCTTCCTTGAGATCTTTTCCTCCCGCATACCCTCCCGGTGCTCCCGTCTTTCTTGTGACCCGATGGCAGGGGATGAGAAGGGGGAGAGGGTTTCTGGAGAGCGCCCCTCCCACGGCCCGAAAGGCCTTCGGCCGTCCGATCGCCGCCGCCACCTCCCGATAGCTTAACGTCCTCCCGTAAGGGATCCGCCTCACCACCTCGAGAACCAGTGCGTCGAAGGCCCCGGTTCCGGGGGGGAGCCCTCCCGCATAGGCGACCTCTCCCTCGAGGATCCCCCGGATGAGTCGTGCGACATCGCCATCGGAGGGGATGTCGGGAGGGGCCGGGCGGACTGCGGATCCGTCGAGAAGGAGCCGGCAGAAAGATCCGTGGGGGCCTGTGATCAAAAGGGGGCTCTTGTCGAGGGGCCCGAATGCGGGGATCCGGTAGCTTCCGGCCCGAAGCCGTATGTTGGTTTGGGCCGTGTCGTGAGGTGCCATGAGGAGTGTCCCTTCTCGTCTTGGTCTATCCGACCCGTTTTTTGAAGAAGTGTCCCGCCAGGAAAAGAGCGGCTATGCCGATGGCCGCGAGGGCCCCATACTCGGGGAGGAGGAGTCGGAGACCGGCGCCCTGAAGGAAGACCTCCCGCAGGATGACCAGAAAGTACCGCAGGGGATTGAGCAGGGTCAGATCCTGGATGATCTTTGGCATATTGGCAATCGGCGTGGCAAATCCCGAGAGGATGATGGAGGGGACGAGAAAGAGAAAGGAGCCGAGAAGCCCCTGCTGTTGGGTTTGGGAGATGGCGCTGATCATGAGGCCGACGCCGAGACCCGAGAGGGTGAAGAGGAAGACCCCGAGATAGAGCGCCGGGATCGACCCCCTCAGGGGAACGTGGAAGACGAGGGTGGCGACGAGGACAATGGCCGTCGATTCGGCAAAGCCGATAACAAATCCCGGGATGATCTTGCCCAGAATGATCTCGAGCGGGGTGAGGGGGGTGACGAGAAGCTGGTCGAATGTTCCGTCTTCCCTCTCGCGGGCAATCGACAGGGCCGTGACGAGAAGGGAGACCACAAGAGTCAAAAGCCCCACGATTCCCGGCACGATGAACCAGCGGCTCTTGAGGTTCGGGTTGTACCAGGCCCGGAGGGGTCCCGGAGTCTCTGGAGCGATTCCTTTCGGACCAGTGCCCGCCTCCTGCGGAGGCTGTCGAGGAGGGAACTCATCCGGTGGCCTCACCTTCCTTTTTCTCCATAGCCCGTTCGAGATGGCGGATAATGGCCTCATGAACTCTCCCACATCTAAGCGCTTTTCGCTGTAGAAGGGGTTTCTGACCTCGCGGCTTTCGTTTCCTCTTTCGTCGAGGGATGCCTCCGGCTTTCGAACCGGTGGTCTTATTGTCCTCTCCGGAGGCTTTGACGCAGGACTTCTGCCCTAGTGAAAACCAAGCTAACACAAGAGGAAAACCATCGCAATGGTTTCCATCCGCTTGCCCCCTCTTGCCCTGCGGCCTAAGAAGGGGAGTGCGCGGATGGAAGTTCAATGATTTTTTAAATGTTGCGACAAGGGATTTCCGTATGTCGGAAGGCGAGGGTGTCATCCCTTCGTCATGCGCTCTTGACCCTATTGACCTACTCATCCTCCATCATGGAATGGCCGGGAGGACCCGGCGGCGTTTCACATGACGATCATGGAGGATGACCATGTCCGGCCTGCCGCAAAAGACGCTCCCCTTTGTTCCCCCCCCGATTCTTCCCGCCTCCTTCCGCCTGAAACTTCCCTTCCGGTCGGCCCGGGAGCTGGTCGTCACGACGGCCTGGGTCTCGGAGCACACCTCTCTCGAACGGGTCTACCGGTTGTTCGGATCCGATCCGTCCCTTCCCGGCCTGGCCATCCTCCGGGATCGTCGTCCTCTGGGGCTTCTGACGAAGAACGCCCTGGTCGAAAGGTTTTCCTACCGATTCTCCCACGAGCTCTTCGGAACCAAGGCGGTCGCGGCCTTCATGGACCCTGCTCCCATCGTGATCGAGGCCGAAACCAGCCTCGATACCGTAGAAAAGAAGCTGGGAGAGTCGGGATCCGGAGATATGACCGAGAACGGTTTCCTGATCGTGGAGGAGGGGAGGTATCTGGGGATAGGAACCTGGCAGGAGCTTGTCAGGAAGATCTCCTCCCGCCGGGAGGAGGTTTTCTCCTTCATGGCCCATCACGACGGGCTGACCGGCCTACCCAACCGGCTTTCCTTCATGCGGGATCTCGAGGGACGTCTTCTCCGGGGGGAGGCGGGTGCAGTGATCTATTTCGATCTGAACGGCTTCAAGGAGGTCAACGACCGCCATGGCCACGAGGAGGGCGATGCGCTTCTCACCCGCTTTGCCGAGCGTCTTGAAGGCGCTCTTCCCCCGGGATCCCTGGCCGCTCGGCTGGGGGGCGACGAATTCGCGGTCCTCCTTCCGGTACCGCCGGCCGTGTCAGACGGATCCGTCAGGCTCTTTCTCGAAGAGCTGAAAGACAGTCTGGCCCGTCCCTGCTCGGTGGGGGGCCAGCCATACGTGATTTCGGCCAGTGCCGGCTTCGTCCACTTCCCCGTTCCGCTCCTCGATCTCAAGGGGATCCTCCGGATGGCCGACAGCCGGATGTACGAAGAGAAGAAGAAGAGGCGCCGGGCCAGTGCGGCCGCCTTCGTTCCCGCTTCGGGCGCATCCTCCGCCGGCATCTCGGCCTCCTGCTCCCTCGACAGCCTCACCGGCCTTCCCGACAGGCAGGCACTCTACGTCACTCTGGAAGAGCGATTCCGGTCAGGCTCCGGGGTGCTTCTTCTTCTGCTCGATCTGGACCATTTTTCCCGCATCAACGACCTCTTTGGCCACAAGCTGGGGGACTCTGTCCTGAGGGAGACCGCCTTGCGGCTCCGGGGGACAGTGCGGGAGAGCGACTTTGTCGCCAGAATCGGCGGCGACGAGTTTGCCGTGGTGATGCCGGGCGTGCAATGTTTTGACGAAGCCCGGCGGGCGGCGGAGGGGATCGAAAGCCTCCTTTCGGCGCCCTTTGTGCTTCCGGATCGCGAATACATTCTTTCGGCCTCGATCGGAGTGGCGAGTTCCTCTCCGAAGATCGGGGATTTTCATGAGGTTCTCGGAAATGCCGACATGGCGCTCATGGGAGCCAAGGAGGCGGGGCGGTCCCGGTCGCACTTCTTCGATCCCCGGGAAAAGCAGCGGCGGGCGGAGCGGTACGGGATGGCCCAGGATCTATACCGGGCTCTTTCCCGGGAGGAGTTCCGTCTCTGGTACCAGCCCATCGTCGAAACGGAAGGCGGGCGGGTCATGGGGGCCGAGGCACTCCTGCGCTGGACGCGGGGGGATGGCCGTGTTGTCGGCCCCGACCTCTTCGTCCCCCTCCTCGAAGAAAACGGCCTGATCGTTCCGCTGGGGGAGTGGATTCTCGAAACGGCCCTCCGGGACCGCAAAGGCTGGGAGGCGGCGGAGGGGACGAAGCTCTTCGTCTCGGTCAATGTCTCCGGAGTGCAGCTCTCCCGGCCCGATTTCCTGTCCCGCTTTCTTCAGATCCTCGACCGCGGCAACGCAGAGCCCGGGGATCTCTCCCTCGAGCTGACAGAGACGGTTGCCATGCAGGATCCGTCGGGGGCGGAGGGGATCCTCTCCGCCTTCAGGGAGAGAGGTGTCCACATTGCGCTCGACGACTTCGGGACGGGGCTTTCGTCTTTGGCGCGTCTCTGCCACTTTCCCGCAGATCTTCTCAAGATCGACCGCTCCTTTGTGAGACAGGTCTTCGAGCGCCCCGAGGAGGCCGAGATCGTCCGGACCCTCGTCATGCTGGCGCGGCGGCTCTCCCTGGGGCTTTGCGCGGAGGGGGTCGAGAGGGAGGAGGAGCGAGAGTTTCTTTCCGGGCTCGGGGTGGAATGGATTCAGGGATATCTCGCCAGTCGGCCCATGCCGGAGGAGGCCTTTTCCCGAATGGTGAAGGAGGGGCAAAGGCTCTTTGGCTCCGTTTCCAGCGGCATGGGAAGCCCCTAGGATTTGGTCGCCACCGAGTGAGGAAGACGGGACGCCAAACTCAGGAGTCCTGCCTGGTTTTAGAGAGAGACGACGAGGAGTATGGTGGCCGGGAGGGTGCCGGGGTTTTTCCAGTTGTGGGGTTGGTGGGGGTCGAAGTAGACCGCATCGAGAGGCCCCAGGTCGTAGGTCTTTCCGGCCTGTTCGAAGGCGACCGTTCCCGAGAGGACGATCCCGAACTCCTCACCCCGGACTCCGGCATGGGGCTGCTCCCCCACCTCCCCGTCCGGGTCGAGGGTGATGAGAAGCGGCTGCATCTTCTTTGCCGCAAATCCCCGCGCCAGGGGTTCGACTGTGGCGTGGGAGGTGGTGCTGTAGACCCGGCGCCTGTTCTGTGCCGGCATCACGAGAGGGTCGGACTCGGAGCCTGCGTCGTCGAAGAGTGTCGTGATGGGAAGTTCGAGGGCGGCACAGACCTTTTCGAGTGTGGCGATGGAGGGAGAGACCTGCCCCGACTCGATCTGGGAGAGGGACGAGGCGGAGATCCCGGCCTTTTTCGCCAGGGTCCGAAGCGAGAGTGTCTGGGTTTTTCTCAACTGGCGAAGTCGTTCGCTCACTTGTTTCATGATACAAGTTTAGAGAATGGCCGCCCGGGATTCAAGGAGGGGGCAAGACGACCCCGTCAAAGTCCCTCATCGAAACCAGATCGGAATTGAAAAACGGAAGGGGGATTTTTCAAAAACCCGAAAAAAACAAAAAGATCCTGAGGATGAAGTGTCAAAGCGGGGCATAAAGTCAGGATTTCCGGATTTTTGTCCAAAAAAAGACGCACCGGGGCTTGACCTGCTTTCGATGAGGACAAAGACATCCACCTTTTTCCGAGAACCCGGCTCAGAATCCGAGGAAAGAGACCGCCAGGGAAGCCTTCCAGGAAAAGTGCCGCGAGGAGCCTGTTTTTCCTATGCGTTGGCGAAAGCCTCCGGAGAACCTCTTTTGATCAAAGGCGAAGACTTCGGGAGAACCGATATCGGGTCCGCTCTCTAGAAATCGTCGAAAATCCGTATGGGCGCGCCAAGTGCGGCCACTGTCACGTCGTCGGGAAAGAGGGGCCCTCTATTTTTATCGATGTGCATCGGTTGGTCGAAGATTTCATTGCGGTGGGGGAACGATGGAGGAATACCGGCTAACGATGACCGTTCGGCCGGACTGGAAAGAGGCGCTACGGACGGCGTCCAAAACGGCTCAATCTCCCGTTTTTCAGGGTGAGTGCGCAAGGAGCGCCTGAGGGTAAGGGCCCGTTAACTTAACGGACCCTTACTTGTGCTCCCGCAACTGCCGGGAGATCTCCTCGACCCAGGCAAGGTCGACCTCAAGGGTCGAGGCAATCACTTCGGGTGAGAGGACTCCCTTCGAGAGGAGCTTTTCAATGTCTTCCTGCCGGCCTTCCTGCCAGCCTTCCTGCCGGCCTTCCTGACGGCCTTCCTGCCGGCCTTCCTGCCGGCCTTGTTCCTTGCCTTGCTCTCTCAAATAGTCAACGACTGTCGTCATTTTTTCCTCCTGGCTGACGGTGGTGAGAAGGGAGAGCATCTTGGGGGGGGCCACCTCCGGATGCACATGGCTGATATAGTCGAAAATCGTGATTATTGTATGAAGCAGTATACCACGATCATTGGGGATCTCTTTTAAAAACTCCCCGACCACCCCTAAAAGCGTGGGAAGGGGGTCATGGATGTGCTTCATCGTCGCCAGCTGGGCCCGGACCTCGGGAGCGGAGACCCGCCGTCTCAGCTCCCGGTGGTCGAAACGGGAGAGGTCGATGAGAAGGAGTTCGTAGTCGGGCATCCCGCTGGCAAGCTCGGGGCGAAGCCCCAAGACATCGGAGAGACGGGGGGGGAGAGTCCAGGGGCGCTCTCCATGGTAGAAGAGAATCGGCACGATAGGCGGAGGCGTCTTTTCCTCCCGCAGAAAGCGGGCCCAGAGGGCCGTGACAAGACAGGCCAGCTTGAGGTGGATGTGTCTGGCGGAGGAGGACTTGTGCTCGAAGAGAA
>DAHXNG010000119.1 GCA_027366615.1 Nitrospirota bacterium
CAGGATTGATAGCCGCCGGCACCGTTTGTGCACAACCGCTCGTTCCCCTCCCCCCCTCTCCCCCGGTTCCGCTTTCCAATCTGCAGGTTCCGTCAAAGGTCGCCCTCGGAAAGAAGCTCTTTTTCGATCCGAAACTTTCCGTCAACGGGTCCATCGGCTGTGCTTTCTGCCACATGCCCAAGGCAGGGTATGCGGATCCCCGCCCCGTTTCCATCGGAGTGGGAGGAAAGAGGGGCGGGAGAAATGCTCCCTCCGTGCTCAACGCCGCCTACAAAGACAGACAGTTCTGGGACGGGAGAGCCGGAAGCCTTGAAGAACAGGCCATCGGCCCCCTGACAAATCCGGTCGAGATGGAAAACCCCAGCAACCGGAGCGTTGTCGACAGACTCCGGAAGATTCCCTATTACAAGTTGACCTTTCGTGAGGTTTTTGGCGGAGAGGTCTCCATCGACCGAATTGCTCAAGCGATTGCCGCTTACGAGAGAACGCTCGTGACCCCCGAAACTCCATACGACCGTTTTCTCATGGGGGACAAGAAAGCGCTCTCCCCCAATGCCCAAAAAGGCTTCCTTCTCTTCAAGGGGAAAGCCCGTTGCGTTCTCTGCCACTCGGGAGCCCTCCTCTCTGACCAGGCCTACCATAATCTGGGGGTCCCCCAGACAGGGACTCTCTCCGTGGATGTGGGACGTTATGCGATTTCCCACAATCCGGCAGACAAGGGGAAATTCAGGACCCCTGGACTCAGGAATATCGCATTGACGTCGCCATACATGCACGATGGAGTCTTTCGGACCCTTAAAAAAGTCGTGGATTTCTATGACCAGGGGGGAGGGAGTTCGGACTTCAAGACAAAAGACCCCCTTCTTGTCCCCCTCCATCTGACAAGACAGGAAAAAAACGAACTCGTCGACTTTTTGCTCTCTTTGAGCGGAGAAACGGCTCTCGAGAAAAATCAACCCTGACAATCACCGGGAATTCTCATCTCCCGGCCATCTGGGATTAGGAACGAACGATCGGTATCGTCGCATATATTAGCCCTCTCAGGCTCTATTACTACTTCAGGGATCTCCTGCAGATCATTTTGACCAGTGTGTATGACTTTCTCCGTCTCACCCTGACCAGAAAGCTCTCGCTCCATCTCTATCTTCACGCCATTGTGACAGCCGGTCTCAGCGCTCTTCCAATCATTTCCATCGTCGCACTTCTCGTCGGAGCGGGAATCGTGGCCGAAACGGGGATCGAGCTGCCGAAACTCGGCATCCAGAATCTCGTCGGAGCGATCGTGCTTCACGTCATCTTCGGCATCGTCGGCCCCTTTGCCACAGCCCTGATCGTCATCGCCCGATCAACGTCTGGCCTCGCAGTCGAGATCGGCAATATGCGCGTCTCCGGCGAGCTCGATACCATCGAAATGCTTGGAGTCAACCTCTCCTACCTCATTATCACACCCAATATGGTCGGAATCATTGTCTCAACGATTGCCCTCACATTCTACTTCGGGATCGTCGCCATGGTGGGGGGCTTTGCCATGGCACTCATGGGGCTCTCCATGCCGATTGCGACGCTCGTCCGGATGATCGAGACGAACATTCGGCTTTCGGATCTTCTTTTACCCCTTCTCGAGGGGCTTTTCTACGGACTGATCATCTCCACCGTGAGCGTCTACCATGGATTGCGCGTCAGAAGATCTCCCGCGGAGGTCCCCAAGGAGACACGGCTGGCCCTTGTAAGCGCACTGGCCTTGTCGACCGTGACACTAAGTCTTTACCTTATTTTTTCGTCTCTGACATGACGGAACCTATCGTGAAAAATAAGGATCTTCTCCCTGTCATGGAGCCTATGTGGAGACCTTGATCGAGTTTCAGGGAGCCGCCATCGGATACTCCCGCGAGGCTCCCCTCATCCCCCGATTGACGATGAGCCTCAAAAAGGGGGACCATACAATGATCGTCGGCCATTGCGGGGTCGGAAAGTCCGCCCTTGTAAAGACGATCATGGGTATTCTCTCCCTATGGGATGGAACATACCAGGCTTTCGAACGAGGGATGGAAACCCCCTCGGAGCCCCTGCTTTCCTACGTCCGGAAAAAGATCGGTCTTCTTCCGGATCGGGGAATACTTCTCCAGAACATGACCGTTTTTCAGAATATCGCCCTCCCCCTGCGCTTCGGACATTTTTTTCCGATCGACAAGGTCAGGGATCGGATCGAGCCTTACATCGAGGAGTTCTCCCTTGAACCCCTTCTTGAACTCTACCCATGCGACCTGAATATCGACCAAATCAAAAAGATCGGCTTTGTGCGGGCGATCCTGAATGATCCCGACCTTCTCCTCCTCGATGATCCCTATGAGGGGCTCGATGACGAGGGCTTTGAAAAAATGAATCGTTCGCTAAAAAACATTGCGGAAAAAGGCGCAACGACCATTTTGGCGCTTTCACGAAAGAGCGTCGACAGGTCGCCTCACTTCAAGAATGTTCTTAGACTCACCCAAGATGGCCTGACGGAGATTCGATGAAGCTTCACTATACCCATCGTACGAATGAAAAAAAGATCGAACAGCTCGCAGGTATTTTCCTGCTTGTCCCCCTGATCGGATTCATCTTTGGCCTCTATGAGATTGCAGTCCATCAGCACGTCTTCGACAAGCGCTTCCATCTCTACACCACTCTCGATCAGACCTACGGCATCGTTCCCGGCACCCCCGTCAAGCTGGCCGGACTCGAGGTCGGCGAGGTCGACACGATCGACTTTACAAAGCTCAACCAGATCAGAGTCTCAATGAAGATCCTGAAAAAATACGAGAACCTCATTCGCAAGGACTCCTTCGTCACCGTCAAGAAGTCGGGGATCATCTCCGGAGACGTTTCGTTGCGGATCAGCATCGGAACCCCCTGGCTTCCCGAAATTGCCGCAAATGCAAACATCCGCGTCGAGACTCCCCTCACATTGGAACAGATCATGGCAAAGCTCAATCCGACGATTATCGACGTTCAACGGATCGTCCGGAACATCGCCGATCTCTCGAGTTCCGTCGACCGCGGAAAGGGAACCGTCGGGGCGATTCTCAGGAAGCCCGAGATCTACGATGAACTTCAAAAGACGACTCTCAATGTTCAGAAAACCTCTGAAAACATTAAAATCATGAGCCGCGATCTCCCAGACCTCATCAAGAAACTTCAGTCGGTCGTCGACGACGTGAAGAAAGCCACCCCCAAGCTCCCCGAGATTACCCGAAAGACGGCCTCCGTCCTCTCGGCCACGGACAGAACCGTCAATACGACGCAGACGATCCTCAACGGGGTCAAGCAGAGCTGGCCTGTCAAGAATCTCATGCCGCCGCCGTCTTCCCCTCTCGGTACTCTCGGACAGGGTCAGAGGGCTCCCCTGCCCCTTCCTCCTTCCAAGGGAGGAACCACACCGTGAGCGCCTTGAATCGCGTCAGGAAGACACTGCTTCTTCTCCCCCTTTTAGGGACCCTTTCTGCCTGTGCCGGATCCCCCATCGGGCATCCGAACCGGCTTCTTGCCGCAGAGCATCTCGGGAATGCAAACGCGCTTCTTCAGCGGAACCATCCCCACCAGGCCATCCTTTCCGTCAAGAAAGCCTTGAAGCGCCACAGGCTGTCGGGGGACTTTTCCGGAACGATCGACGATATGAACCGTCTTGCCCGCCTCTCGCTGGTTCTGGGAAAAAAAGACAGGGCCCAGATCTGGATCGACCGGGCCCTTCTTCTCGAGAGTGTCGGGGGCCCTCCCGACAAAAAGGCCGAGACTCTTCTCCTGGGCGCAAGGATCGCGGGGGCGGTGAGATACCACGATTGGATCCGGGAGGCACAAAAAGCGATCGGCGCCCTTCCCGATAGCGGAAAACGGCAAAGACTTTTCTCCCGCCTCTATGGGATTGAGGGAAGCCACCAGTCTGAGGAAAAGAATTACCGCCAGGCAAGCGTTCTTTTCATGAAAGCGCTGGCGATCGACAAGGATCGGGGAGACCGGCTCGCTATTGCCTCCGATCTTGCCGGCATGGGCCAAGCCGATCTTCTTGCCGGAAACACAGCGCAGGCCATGGACTCCTTCGAGAAGGCCAGAAAGATCGACGCCTCTCTCGGAAATCATGCGGGCCTTGCCTTCGACCTCGAAGGACAGGCGCTTATCCATTCGTCGCAAGGTCAGTATGGAGTTGCGGCAAGGGAGATGCTCACCGCGTCGGGAATCGAAGAAGCTCTGGGGCACCGGGAACGGGCCAGAAAGGATCTCGCCTTTATCGCCTCTTTCGCGTCAAAGGTCGGAGGGATTCCTCCGGCAGCAATCCGCGCAATCCTCGACTCCTGGTTTGACACGGGAGGGGGTCAGGAGTAGTAGAAGGTTCCATCGACGGTATTCTGCGTCTCGACCTTGTGCAGAATCTGCTCAAAGAAGGTTCCGACCGACAGGGTCGAGTCGGCGGGATAGGGGACGAGAACCCCGCGGAAGTTCAGGCCTTTTTCGATGGATTTCGACTGGGCATACTTCGCGAGAGACCTCATGATACGGGCCATGACGACCTGTCCGTCGGGCTCTCCCGCCTCCAGGACCTGGACCATCAGAAGGTCGGCCCGGGGCCGCATAACCCAGTCCGTTGGCCTAAGTGTCGATGAGACCGCCGCCGTCAACCGGCTCCAGGCCGTCTCCAGGGGAGCGGCCCCGTATCTCTTCTCGACCTCGTCGAGATTGTCGACGCGAAAGACGATCATGCAAAAGGGGATCCCCATCTTTTTCGTCTTGGCGAGCTCTTCCATCAGACGATTCATGGTGGCCCGGTAGTCGAGCGAGCCGGAGGAATCCCGCGTAGTCAGCGTGGGGTCGATCCCCGTCTTTTCCTGCTTCCCTATCAAGGACTTGAGAAGATGAAGAGATCCTTGAAGGCTATCCTGCCAGTTGTCGGGAGGACGCAGCATCATCATTTCGACGAGGAGAACGCAGAACTCCCCGCCCCCTCCCCCGAAGGGATAGATCCAGGATTCGCCGAGCGAGATACCCGATTGGGGAACGGGAGTGAGCATGCGCAATGGACTTGAAAAGACAATCTCCGGAGGAGAGACAGCCGATCCGGGAAGCTTGAAGTCCTCCCCGTTGCTGACGCCGCAGATCCGGAACTGGTCGTCGGGCTCGTCGTAGCGGAAGAGAGTCAGTCGTGACGACCGGCTCCCGGCCCCAAGGGCATGGCGGAGAGAGTCGAGAACGCTGTCCATTTTCCTGACGGCCTTCTCCGGGGGAATCTCGCTTCCCGACCGAACATCCTCCTCCTCTGCCTTGATGACCTCCTGGAGGGGACGGGGAGGAGCGACGGAAGCGCCGTACCCCCCTCCGCCAAACCGGCCGGCGTTTTCCCGGACGAGCTCCATCCCCTCCCGGATTTTTTTGTTCTGACGGCTGATGATCATGAAAAAGGCCACGGCCCCGCCGACGAACATGACCCCGCCAAGAAAGACAAGAATCGGGTGGGTCTTGAAAGACCTCTCCCACAGAGGTTCGGAGGGATTTTCGTCAGCGGGCGACAGCCCCAGGTCGTTTCTCAGATATTTTTCGGATTTTTGCAAATCATTTATGCTTGCATGGAGAAAAAAGGCAGTCCCCTGCGAAGAGACGCACCCGTTGCAGGCGGCTTGATGTTTTTCGGCCGGCGGAGTGGTCCAGTACAGACAAAGGGAAAAGATGACCAGTAACGGCCAGAACCCATATTTCATTTGCAGAAATTCTCCCTTCCGACCCTTTAAATATACCCAGGAGCTTTTCGGCATTTTCACGCCCTCCCTGAACATCTTCCGACGGCCGGGGTCAGGTCGCAAAACACGCCCATGAGAATCTCTCTCTTTTTCAAAATATTCGGGCTCTCCCTCGTCGTCCTGGGGATCTCACTGGGGCTTGGCACCCTTCTGCTCGAGCGGTCGATGCTTCTCGAAACGCGCAGGCAGATCGAATCGGACAATATTCTCCTTGTCAGGGAGCTTTCCCGGGGGCTCGCTCTTCCCCTTCTCAAAAAAGATCGTCTCGCCATCGAAGACAACCTCGGAGTCTTCGAACATACGAAAGGCGTCCTCGATATTCGGGTCTACGACCGAAACGGGACTCTTGCCGAACACCTCTCCCCCCATCATAGAACGGAACCATCCCAAAGAAAACAATCCGGTTTTTCCCGGGGCACCGCCAACCCATCGGACATCAGTTTCACGGAAATACCCTCGAGCCATCTCTTTCGACTCCGCGCACCGGTTCGTTTCCAGAAAATCCCGGTCGGGGCCGTCGAGCTCTCCGTCTCCGACGCCTCCTACCGGGAGGTCAAAAGAAAAATCCTCCAGACCTTCCTTCTTCTGGGGGGGGGAAGCGCCCTTCTGGCGCTGGCGGGATCCCTCTTTCTCGGGGCCTTCATCTCCCGTCCCGTCCGGGACCTCCGCAATGCGACGGAGCGACTGGCGAAGGGAGACTTTACCCCCGTCCCGCCGCCCCTTCTTGCCGACGAGACGAGTGATCTTGTCCTGGCCTTCAACCGGATGGCCGAAGGGATCCTCCACAAGGATCTCCTCGAGAAGGCCCTTGTACGCTATGTCTCCCGCGATGTCGCCGAATCCCTGATCGGCCGTCCCGAGCTGATCCATCTTGGAGGCGCCAGACAGGAAGCGGTCATCCTCTTTTGCGACATCCGGAACTTTACGCGCCTCTCCTCCCGCCTCTCCCCCGAAGAGGTCGTGGAGGTCTTGAACAGCTACTTCGACGCCTTTATCGACCTCGTCTTCAGATATCGGGGCTCGGTCAACAATATTATGGGAGACGGCCTCATGATCGTCTTCGGGATTCCCGAGTTTCTCCCGGACCATCCGGAGCTGGCCATCGAATGCGCCCTATCCATGAGGGAATCCATCCAAGCCCTCTCGGAAGAGCGACTGAAAGAGGGAAAGCCTCATGTGGAGTTCGGCTTCGGACTTCATGTGGGCTCAGGCATTCTCGGCAATATCGGTTCCCGCTCCCGCATGGAGTATACTATCGTTGGGGAAACGGTCAATCTGGCCTCCCGGATCGAGCAGGAGGCGGCTCCCGGGGAGATCCTCCTTTCGGATCTCCTCTGGGAGAGGATCCCCGAACGATCGCGACCGGAATCCTCTGTTTCCCGAACTTTTTTGCCTAAAGGGATCGACCGGCCCATCCGGATCTATGCCATCTAGCCTTCGACAGACGAAGGCTCCCACTCTCGGAGCCGAAAGCCAGACGATGCCTTCTCCCCTCCCCTCTTCCTTGAGGCTCTTTTTTTCCACGGTATGGCTGGCCATCTTGGGACTCGTCGGGGGATGCGCACTGGCCTCGTCGCCAAATTCCCCCTCCCCCCCTGCCCTTTCTGCGGCCAATGACCGGAGCATGAAGAAGGTCGTGGCGGCTCTCTCTTTAAACAAGGTTTCCGAGGCCAGAAAATATCTTGGCGCAATGCCCTCTTCTCGGGAAAAAAGATCCCTCGCCCTTCTGATTCGCCATGAGGAGGAACGACAACTCCTGAAAAAAGCGCTCGCCGACATCTCCCGAAAGGATCTCCTGGCTTCCGCCGCCACGATAAAGCCTCTTTACCATCGGGATCCCCGCGATGTCTCTCTCCTGCTCGGCAGCCTCTCCCCCCTTCTCCGGGAGGGAGTTCTCGAAGCCCTCGTCGAAACAGGAGACGAAAGGCTCGCCATTAGAACTGCGCGCCTTCATTCCCCACATCTCGACCCCTCGGGGCGCAAATTTATCTCCTTTGCCTACGCCCGATGGGCACAACGGAGGGAGAAGGCAAAGCGGTTCAGCGATGCTTTGGGGCTGGCCGACCAGTCCCGCAGTCTCGATCCCGGGAATCCACTGGCCCAGGAGATTGAAAAACGCGTCAAGCTCCTCATGAAAGAAAAGGTGAACGAAGGGCTTGCGGCCTACCGCCACAGACATCTCAAGAAGGCGATCCGCCTCTGGCAGGAGGCCCTTCGCATCGACCCTTCCCAGAGAGAGCCCAAAAAGTATATTCTCAAGGCTCAAGCCATTCTCAAAAATATACGGACTCTCGACGCCCCGGAACAATAGGAGATCTTCCAATGGAACCGGTCCTCTTTGCCGAATGGTATACCGATCCCTTCTGCTCGTGGAGCTATGCCGCAGAAGGGGCGCTGGACAAATTCCGGAAACACTTCGGCTCTCGCCTCTCCTTTCGCCATCGCCTTCTTCCCCTCTACAAGGACCTCGGCCCCTTTCTCGCCCACCACGGATTCTCAAATCAGGCAGAGTTCGCCCCGAGAGTGCTCAAGGTCTCGAAGGTCACGGGCATTCCGATGAGCCCCAGGGTCTGGGAGCTCGGAAGGGCTCCCACATCGACGGAGGAGTGCTGTCTCTTCGCCAAGGCCGCTCTTATTGCGGATCCTGCGCAGGGAGACCTCCTTCTATCCAGGATGCGCGTTCTGGCCTTCGTCGAGGGAGAGGCGATCGGCGACCGGGAGCTTCTTCTCCGGGAGGCCAATCGCCTGGGACTCGACACCAAACGTCTGGAGGAGCTCGAGAGAAGCCCCGCCGTCTCGGCCGCCCTGCAGGAGGATGTCGACCGGGCCCGGGAGGAGGGAGTGACCACCCGGCCCACTCTTGTTCTTGGCAATGCCGGCGGCGACCGGGTCTTTATCGGGGGACTCCGGAATGCGGAACTTTTTATCCTGGCGGGGGAGACCCTTGTTGCCGAGGATGCATAAACGAAAGGAGCACGACCGTTGAGTAGCCCGCTGATCGGCCTCGTCATGGGAAGCCAGAGCGACTGGGAGACGATGCAGGGAGCTTCAGAGATCCTCGACAAGTTCTCTCTCTCCCACGAATGCCGGGTTGTCTCTGCCCATCGGACTCCGCTGGAAATGGTCGAATACGCCAGGAGCGCCCGGGAACGCGGCCTCCGGATCATCATTGCCGGAGCGGGAGGGGCGGCCCATCTTCCGGGTATGCTCGCCGCCCTGACCCCCCTCCCCGTCCTGGGAGTGCCGGTTCCCTCTGCCCATCTGGGGGGAATCGACTCTCTCTACTCCATTGTGCAGATGCCCAAAGGGGTTCCCGTGGCGACATTTGCCATCGGAAAGGCCGGAGCCGTCAATGCGGGACTCTTTGCCGTCTCCATGCTCGCAACCCAGGATCCCGGGCTCTTCAAGCAGCTCGAGGACTACCGGAAAGAGCTTGTCGAGCAGGTCCACCAGATGACCCTTCCGAAGGGATAGGAGCCTTCTCGCCTTGATCAGACCCGGAGCGACCCTCGGCGTCCTTGGCGGCGGCCAGCTTGGACTCCTGTTTGCGCTCTCCGCCCGACGCGCAGGCTTTCGGACAGTCGTCCTCGATCCCGATCCCCAGGCCCCGGCCATGGCCTGTGCCGACTGGACGATCGTCGCACGCTACGACGACACGGAGGCCCTTCTTCGTCTTTCGGAGTCGTGCCAGGCCATCACGACCGAGTTCGAAAATGTTCCCGCCGCCTCTCTCGAGTTTCTTGCCACCCGGGGAGTCGTCCGCCCCTCGGCCCTCTCTGTGGCCATCTGCCAGGACAGGATCCGGGAAAAAACCTTCCTCGCCGACAACGGCTTTCTTACCGCTCCCTTTATCGTCGTCGCCGGCTCCTCCCGTCCCACTCCCGAGACGATCGCCCCCCTTCTTCCAGGGATCCTCAAAACCAGCCGCGAGGGCTACGACGGCAAAGGACAGTGGCCGATCGACACCATCGACGACCTTTTTTCCGTGACCGACACCCTTCCCGGACCATTTATTCTCGAAAAAAAGCTCGACCTCGACCGGGAGCTCTCCCTTGTCATCGCCCGGGGATCGGACGGAAGGACGGCTCTCTATCCGGTCTCGGAAAACTTCCATGAGCGGGGGATCCTCCATCTTTCAGCGGTTCCGGCCGACATTCCCCAGGAGATCTCGGGGAAGATCCGGGAGATCGGGGAGGCCATCGCGCAGGGGCTCGACTACACGGGGGTCATGGCCGTCGAGTATTTTCTGGACAGATCCGGCCGCCTTTACGTCAACGAGATGGCACCCCGTCCCCACAACAGCGGCCATTACACCATCGATGCCTGCGTCGCCAGCCAGTTCGACCAGCAGGTTCGGTCGCTCTGCGATCTTCCCCTGGCCTCTCCCCGCCTCCTCTCCCCCTGCTCCATGGGCAATCTTCTGGGGGACCTCTGGCCCGAAGAGGACCTCCCCGACTTCGCCCCCATTCTCTCCGAGCCCCGGGCCAAGCTGACCCTCTACGGCAAGAAGTCTCCCCGTCCCGGACGCAAGATGGGCCACTTTACCGTTCTGGGGGAGAGCGTTCGCGAATCGGCCTCTCTCTCTCGATCGATCCTGACCCGACTCTATCAAAATGTCTCCGCCCTCCCTTCGGGGAAGGACAGGACGATTTCATAGTCGAAAATCCTGGCATGACAATTGCTTTCCGGTCTGTTTTTCCTGAAAAAATCCTGAGATTGAGAAGCGGGAGGAATGAGATTCCTGGAGAAATGTCCAGTTTTCCTCGATTTTTCAGGGATTTTTGAGGCAGAAGGGGCGCGTCCCCGAAAAGAGGGGAAAAGAAAATCCGGAAGAACGGCCCGCGCGAGGCGGAGTCAAAGACAGATGAAGCAGAAGACCTTTTTCCACTCCCAGGCGAAGCTCCGGAGGAGCTCGGCGAAATAGCCCGTCGTTTTTTTGATGTTGGACAGGGAAACGGCCAGGTTTCTGAATTCGGCCATGTTTTTGGCTCCGTTCCCGGCCCTGACGGTGGAGCGATCCTCCCTCAGGACGACATCTTCCTTCCAGTGAAGACGCTTCTCGATGGACCAGTGGTTTCGGACAAAGTCCAGGAGATCCCGGGGAGAGGCTTTTTCCGGAGAGTGGCTCGCGATGCCGTAGGCGACTCGACGGTGGTCATTTGGTAATGGTGCGCTTGATGCGGAAGGTCTGGCGGAGATAGGGGAAGGCGAGATCCGTCCGAACATAGTCGGAAAGCCCGGGATCGAAGACCTGGATCTCCCGGATCTCGAGACGGCCGTGCTCCTGCTCGACGGTTCTGGCCGTTTTGTCCGGAGGGGGAAAAAGCCCCGTTGTCGGGGCCGGCGAGAGCCTCCCGGAGCTCCAGCTCGTTGTCCTTGACGGTCATGACGAAGTCGGCCCTCTTGCCCTCGACTGCAAAACGGGCATGCTCGCGCTGGGTGTGCATGGCGTCGGCGGTGACGGTGATGCCGAGGGGGCGAGAAGCTCCCGAAAGGCGGGGATCTCGTGGGACTTATCGCCGACCGGGAGTTGGGAGAGGTCGACCCGCGGAGTTTTTTTCCGTCGAGGGTGAGTGCGGCAGGGAAGAGTCCCAGGGACAGGATCCAGTTCCGGAGGATCTGTTGACCCACGCCCTTGGCATGCTCGGCCCCCGAGAGGATCGAGGCGACAACGATCTTGAAGATCGAGATCAGGGAGTGGCGCCGGCACTGACTGATGCGGGGATCCGGCAGGGAGGCGAGATGCTTCCAAAGTCCTCCGCGACCGTCGAGACGAAGCGCTTCGAGAGAAACAGTCATGCGAGGTTCTCCTGTCAGAAGGGTGGGCGAAGAGGGATCGAAAGGATCTTTCGGGCTTCCCGAACCCAGACCGTCTTGGGCTGGACATGGTGCCGGTAGACCCCAAAATGCTTCCTTGAAAAATGGCACAAAATAGTATACTATTTTGTTTAAAAGGAGGAGTCCCATGTATTCAAAAATCATTCTGAAAAAGATTCAAAGTTTCCCGGAAGGAGAACCATTCAAGGCGAATATGTTCCTTGAGATCGCCCCGCATACCGCCATCCGACATGCCTTGTCCAGACTCGTCAAGTCCGGATATCTGATGAGGGCAGCAAGGGGTGTCTATGTCCAGCCAAAAATGAACCGGTTTGTCGGACCTGTTCCTCCAACTTCCGAAAAGATCATCCGGCTAAAGAGCGAAGGTGAAACGATCGGCATCAGCGGGGCAGAAGCGGTCCAAAGATTGGGTCTGTCGACGCAGGTTGTCCTGAAGGAAATCTTTCTCACATCGGGAAGATCGCGGAAGATCCAGCTTGAAAATGGACGTGAGATCTTTCTTCGCCATGCGGCACCCCGAAAACTCATATTGGCAGGGCGGCCTGCCGGAGTTGCACTGACCGCCCTGTGGTATCTCGGCAAAAACGGAGTGACGACGGAAACGATCCATCAGATCCGTAGACGGCTTCCTTCCGAAGAATTCGATATTTTAAAAAAGGAGGCCCATTTGATGCCCGCATGGATGAGCGAAAGACTTCTGAGATCAAGATGAGGAGGAAGGTGGTGGTCGATAGATTTCTGGACCTTCGGGACGAAGAAAAGCGAGAGATTTTTGTCGGTTTACAGGACAAAATAAAGTTGTCCCCCACGGCAATCGAAAAAGATATCTGGGTCTGCTGGGTTCTTCAGACGCTTTTCTCAATGCCGGAGCGTCCAAGAATGTGTTTTAAGGGAGGAACTTCTCTTTCCAAGGTATTTGGAGCGATATCACGGTTTTCCGAAGATGTGGACGTGACCATCAACCATCGAACGGAAAAGGCTCCGGAGATGAACCCATTCAATGAGAAGCCGAAGGTCCCTGAACCCAGAATGTGAACAATACTCTTTACGACACGTTCCTTTGTCTCACCCCGCGATTTCCATTGTCCTCTCCTGCCCATGAGAAAGAGCGGATCCGTCGATCCCGGAGGAGGGACTCTCAGAAGTGCGGGAGAAGAACTCTAAGCCTCCTCGACGATCGCCACCGCCAGGAAAGGTCCGCCCATCCGGAGGGGCCGGAGGATCGGGAAAAAGTCCTTCCGGAGGACCGCGCAAAGCTCCTCGACCCCGCCGTAATATTTCACGTTCGCATCCTTTTCGTCATGCACGGACGACATGCGATGTTCTTCGGCATAGCGCATCCAGAAATGATAACGTTGGGCATAAGGGTCGACGATGTTCGGATGACAGACCCCCTCTATCATTTCCATGATGGACCGGTCGAAGAGTGCCGCCCGGCAAAGCTCAGCCCAATCTGCGTATTCCAAGTATCGCGGGAGGAGACCTTGACCGCGGAGGTGCCCCATCCCAGAAGAGCCACCCATTCCCCATCGAGAAAAGCCACGTGCTTGATCGACTTGCCGGCAAACCAGCCGAATTCCAGAGAGTGGTGTTCCCGCATCAAGGAATCCCAGCGCTCCCGCTCGGAGGCATAAATCGGCCGGACAACGAGCGTGCGGAGATCCCGGGTCGGGATCGGAAGGTCGGAGGGGTCGAAAACGGCGGTTGGCTCTTTCATGGATCCCTTCGGGGAAGGGCTTCCCGGTTGAAAAAAAACCGGTACCGCGGTAAAATTCTCCTCTCGGGAAACATTTTCAGCCGTCAATTCTCCCTTGAAACGAGAAGGCCGGAGCGGCCTCTTTTTTCCCTGGGGAGCCACAAAGGCTTCCAACCCGCAAGGTCTCTATTTTTATGGACATGACCATCATGGAGGGTCCCGACCGGGTCCTCACCGATCCTGCGCTCATGGGAGACCCCTCTCTCGCCTCCTACGAAAAGGGAGGCGGATACAAAGGACTCCGGAGAGTCCTCTCCGCACTCTCCCCGACGGACGTTATCGCGGAGATCAAGGAGTCCGGACTTCGAGGACGGGGAGGATCGGGCTTTCCCACGGCCCTCAAATGGGAAAAGGTTGCCCACCACCGTGTTCCTGTCAGATACGTCGTCGCCAACGGGAGCGAAGGGGAGCCGGGCAGCCACAAGGATCATTACCTGATCTCCCGATCTCCCCACCAGATCCTCGAGGGAATGATCATTGCCTGTTTCGCTGTTTCGGCCAAGAGCGGACATCTTTTCGTCAAGGAAAGCTTCCCCGAAGGCGTGGCGATCCTGAAGAGAGCCCGGGAGGAAGCGCTTCGGGCGGGCCTTCTCGGAAACAACATTCTCGGGACGGGATTCTCCGTCGATATCGAGATCTTTGTCGGCCCCGCCGCCTATATCGCCGGCGAGGAGACGGCCCTTCTCGAGGCCCTTGAAGGCCGGATGCCCAGACCTCGCCCAAAGCCTCCCTTCTATCCGACGGAGATGGGCCTCCACAGAAAGCCGACGGTCGTCAACAACGTGGAGACCTACGCCCATGTGTCTCGCATCATGGCCAATGGTCCCGCATGGTTTCGGGAGAGAGGGACCCAGAAGAGTCCTGGCACGATGATCTTCTCCGTTTCAGGATCCGTCAGGAGGCCTGTGGTTGTTGAGCTTCCTCTGGGATTCTCCCTCGAGCGCCTCCTCTATGACTACGCCGGAGGCCCTCTTCCCGGAGAAAGCTTCCAGTGCTTTTTTACGGGAGGCCCCTCCTTCGGCATTCTTCCTGCTCGCGAGATCGATACGCCCCTCGAATACGATGCGCTCCGGGCGAAGGGTACCGGGCTTGGCTCCGCCGGAATCATCGTCCTTGGATCGGGGGACTCTATCCTCGCCACCGCCTCGGCCTTTGCGGCCTTCTATGAAAAGGGCTCCTGCGGACAGTGTCCTCCGTGCCGTCTCGGCACAGAATCCCTGCACGACCTCCTCGAGCGGATCGAGGGCGGATCGGGATCGGAAGAGACCCTCGAACGAATCGCGAAGGTGGCAAAAATGATCAAGGGACGGGGAAACTGCGGGCTTATCACCGCCTCGGCCTTCATGGTCGAGTCCCTTCTCGACCACTTTGCCCCCGTTCTTCGCGAAGAGATCGCCTCCCATGGAGAGAGACACCCCCGGCGTATCCCCTCCTGGCAATACGACCACTTTGTTCCGCAAGAACAAGCGTCCGCCCATGAATAGGAGAAGGCCCACCCGGCCTGACACCCTCTCCGGGAGACGACCTTGATGAGCCGTCCCCCGATCACCCGCCACCTTCTCTTCTGCACCGGGAACAAATGCCTGGGTAAGGGCGGCGAAGATATGAAGATCCAGGCCCAGAACATCGTCGACAAAACCCCCGAACTCTCCACTGTTCTGGTCACGAAGACGGGTTGTCTCAATATGTGCGAGAATGGACCGATGGTCCTTCTTTATCCCGATGGATACTGGTTCTCCGACATGACCGATGGCCGGACGAAGGCACTTCTCGAAGGGATCCGCTCGAAGAGAGAGGATCTTCTTTCCGGAAATGTCGCCTTCAGACTGGAAGCAAACGCCCCTTCGCTCTCTCCGGCGAAGACAAAGACACACTGAAAGGAAAACTGATGGCTTACCGCATCCGCAAAAAAAACACATCGGGAAACGAATCCGGCCCTCCTGAGAGCCCCACACCCTCCGTCTCCGCCCGGACCGAATCCATGGGGGCGAGACTCTCCGGTGTCTCATCTTCGCGCAATGCGTGGGGATTTGCCGGTACGATCCTCCTGGTGCTCCTCATCGGGACCGGTGTCGTCTACCATATCCATTCGAAGAAGGTCGCCCGGGAATCGGCGGCGGCAGCGCTCGAAACAAAGGCGGAACAGCTCTACTCGCAGGGACAGCAGACCAACGGCCCCGAGCTTGTCAAGGCCAAGGAGCTCCTCCTCAAGGTCATGAGCTCCTATGAGGGGACCGCCTCTTCCCGCGTCGCCCCCCTCTTTCTGGCCTCCATCATCAATATCCAGACCCCCCAGGACTCCGCGAAGGCGATCGAATGGCTTCATCGCGGCCTCGACAAGAATGCCGGCAACATGAAGCTTCTTCCGTTCTACTACGAAAGCATGGGGCTCACCATGATGTCCTCCCGCCAGTACGACCAGGCGATCGCCATGTTCCAGAAAGTCACAGCCTTTCCGTCAAAGGTCCTCGCCGATGCCGCCCTCTACAACATCGGCAAGACCTATGAGATTCTGGATCAGCCCGCCCTGGCGATCATCAACTACAAAAAGCTCGTCTCGGAGTTCCCCAGCTCTCCCTGGGCCGCCGAGTCGGAGCCGTTTCTGATGAAAAATGGCGTGACGCCTCCGGCGACGACCCAACCGCTGCCCCTTTCCCCTCAAAAATAAACCGGTCCGGGGAGATTCCTCCGGCATTACAGGATACGAGGTCGACATGGTCGAGGCCATCTGGACAACGACGGACAAAAACGGGCAGACGCTCGTCCACCTGATAGACCAGCGCGAGCTCCCCTCACGGGAGATCGAAGTCCTGTGCAGAACCCACCGGGAGATGGCCGACGCCATCCGGGAGATGGTCGTGCGCGGAGCTCCTGCCATCGGGATCTCGGCGGCCTTCGGCCTTGCCCTGGGAGCCCAGGAAGAGAGCGCTCCCGCAGAAGCTCTCGCCTTCGCAAACCATATGGAGTCGGTCGCGGTGACACTCGGGCAGACCCGACCCACTGCGGTCAACCTCTTCTGGGCCATCGAACGGATGCGCCCCGTCTGGCAGAAGGCGGCCAATCTTCCCGCCGCCGAAAGGGCCCGCGTTCTCTTTACGGAGGCCCAGTCCATCAAGGACGACGATATCGAGCGGAACCGGAAGATCGGATCTCACGGACAAGCGCTCCTCCCGCAAAAGGCGACGGTGCTGACCCACTGCAATGCGGGCGCTCTGGCCACGGGAGGCTACGGAACGGCACTGGGAGTCATCCGCGGTGCGGTCGAGGCGGGAAAGAGCATCAACGTCTATGCCGACGAGACCCGTCCCTACCTCCAGGGCGCCCGCTTGACCGCCTACGAGCTTGCCAGCGACGGGATCCCCACAACCCTGATCACCGACTCCATGGCGGCCATGGTCATGTCCCAGGGGCGGATCGACGCGGTCATCGTCGGAGCCGACAGGATCGCCGCCAACGGAGACACGGCGAACAAGGTCGGAACCTACGGCCTCTCCGTTCTTGCCCGCGAACACGGGATCCCCTTCTACATCGCGGCCCCCTTTTCCACCATCGATTCCCGGACCCTGACCGGAGAAATGATTCCGATCGAGGAGCGCTCCGCCCGGGAGGTCACACACCAGGGGGAACGGCGGATGGCACCCGAAGGCGTCTCGGTCTACAATCCGGCCTTCGACGTCACCCCTGCCCGCAATATTACCGCCATCATCACCGAACGCGGGGTCTTTAGCCCCGACGAGCTCTCCGCCTATCTGTCCTCCTCCGGCTCCGGCCGGGCGACCTCCTAGCCGAAAGCCGAAAGGTGACCATGGACCCCCTGACTCCCGCCGAGACCGGCCCCCTCGACCAGAGCGAACACGAACGGGTTCGCCGGGCAAAGCGCGACCAGATCCTTTTGCGCGGGATCGATCCCTACGGAGCCCCCTTCCCCGACAGGGAGACGATCGCACATCTTCGCGAACGGACAGGGACCCTCTCCCCCGAAACGCTTCCCGATCCGGCTCCGTCGGCCCGCATCGCCGGACGGATCGTCCTCATGCGCAAGTTCGGGAAGGCCTTCTTCGCCACACTCCAGGACGAGGGCGAGCGCTTCCAGATCTATGTGAAGGCCGACCTTCTGAAGGACTATGCGACCTGGGCCGAGCTTCTCGACCTGGGCGACATCGTGGGGGTCGAGGGAGCATTCTTCTTTACCAAGACAGGGGAGCCGACTCTCCAGATCACCTCCCTGACCCTTTTGGCCAAGTCCGTCCGCCCTCTTCCCGACAAGTGGCACGGACTCTCCGACACCGAGGCCCGCTACAGGCAGCGGTATGTCGACCTCATCGTCACCCCCGACACACACCGTGTCTTCATCACCCGCTCCCTGATCGTCCGGTTCATCCGGAACTTCATGGACAAAGAGGGCTTCCTCGAGGTCGAGACGCCGATGATGCAGCCAACGCCCGGAGGGGCCCTCGCCCGGCCGTTCGCCACTCACCACAACGCGCTCGACATCGAACTCTTTCTTCGCATTGCCCCGGAGCTCTACCTCAAGCGGCTGATCGTCGGAGGCATGACCCGCGTTTACGAAATCAACCGGAACTTCAGGAACGAGGGGGTCAGTACCCGCCACAACCCCGAGTTCACGATGATGGAGTTCTACGCCGCCTACGCCTCCTATGAGGATCTGATGACGCTGACGGAGCGACTCTTCTCCGATCTTGCCCAAAAGATCCACGGGAAGACCCGCATCCCTTTCGGCGACCACGAGATCGACCTCTCTCCCCCCTTCCGGAGGATCTCCTACCTCGACTCGATCGGACAGGCCTTCGGCCTCGCGCCGGAAGACTACTTTAACGACGGCCGCCTTATCGCCCTCCTCCGGTCGAAGGGGATCCCTGTTCCGGAGCCTCGCCCCGGAAAGCCCCATGTCGCACTGCTTTTGAATGCCCTCTTCGAAGAGGCGATCGAACCGACGCTGACCCAGCCGACATTCGTAACGGGGTATCCCAAGGCCATCTCGCCCCTGGCGCGCTCGTCGGAGAACGATCCGGAGGTGACAGACCGCTTCGAGCTCTTTATTGCCGGGATCGAAGTGGCAAACGGCTTCAACGAGCTCAACGACCCCGACGAACAGCTCCGCCGCTTTCTGTCCCAACAGGAGTCCCGTCAGTCGGGTGACCTCGAGGCCCCCCCTCCCGACTACGACTACGTCCGGGCCCTCGAGTACGGCCTCCCTCCCACCGCCGGGGAAGGTATCGGCATCGACCGGCTTGTGATGCTCCTGACCAACCAGACCTCGATCCGGGACGTGCTCCTCTTCCCCCTTCTCCGGCCGGACGCATGACCCCCTTTTTCGAGCTTAAGGTTGCCCTGCGCTATCTTCGCTCCTCCCGAAGCGAAAAGATGCGGCTCTCGCTCAACACCGTGATCTCGGTCGCAGGGGTGACGGTAGGGGTGGCGGCACTGATGGCCACGCTCGGGGTCATGACCGGCTTCCAGCACAAGCTCCGGTCGAAGATCCTGGGGGTCAACTCCCATATCGTACTGACCGACGGCCGCGGCGCCCCCATTCTGGATCCGGGACAGATCGAAAAATCCGTTGCCTCCCTCCCCGGGGTGGTCGCCCTCTCTCCCTTCATCGTGGGACAGGCCATGATTTCGGCCGACAAGACCGTCTCGGGAACGGTGATCAGGGGCGTGGATCCCCAGCGCGAAACCCAGGTCACCCGCATCGACCGCTATATGGTCGAAGGACACCTTTCCTCTCTTCTGAAGGATACGAAGGAGGCGAAGAACAGACGTCCCGGGGTCATTCTCGGGGCGGACCTGGCCGATCGCCTCGGTGTCGACCTCGGCGACAAGGTCGATCTCATCAGCCCCACGGGAACCCCCTCCGCCTTCGGGATGATCCCCAAGATCCGCCACTTCCAGGTCGCCGGCATCTTCAAGTCGGGCCTCTACGAATACGACAATACGCTGGCCCTTCTCGAGATCGGCCAGGCCGCCCGCTTTCTCGGACTTCCCGCCGGATCGGCGACGGGGCTTGAGATCCGGGTCCACGACATCTTTGCCGCCTCCGGCATGGCCCACATGATCGGAAAACACCTGGGCTTCCCCTACTGGGCCCGCTCATGGCTCGAGATGAACAAGAACCTCTTTTCGGCCCTGATGCTGGAGAAGCTCGTCATGTTCATCATCCTTGTCCTGATCGTCCTCGTCGCCTCCTTCAACATCGTGAGCACCCTGTCGATGATCGTGATCGACAAGGGCAAGGAGATCGCGATCCTCAAGACAATGGGCTCATCGAATCGACAGATCATGGCAATCTTCATCCTCGACGGCCTGCTGATCGGAGGAACCGGAACACTTTTGGGGGTTCCGCTGGGATATTTCATCACCTTTCTCCTTGAGCACTACTACACCCTGCCTAACGACGTCTACTTCGTGAGCCATATCCCGGTCATCATCCGGATGAGGGATCTTCTCTCCGTCTCCCTCTCGGCCATCGGCATCAGCTTTCTTGCGACAATCTATCCCTCCCGGCAGGCCGCACGACTCAATCCGGTCGATGCCCTGAGGTACGAATAATGGCCGGACTTGCCGTCTCCGCCACGGACCTCTCCCGCTCCTACACCCGGGGAGGCCGGACGATCGAGGTCCTCAAGGGGATCTCCCTTGCCCTTTCGTCGGGCTCCTTTACCGTCCTGACAGGCCCCTCCGGAGCGGGGAAGTCGACACTCCTCCATCTTCTGGGAACCCTCGACCGCCCCACTTCGGGAGAGATCCTCTACGACGGACTCCCCGCCCCCGAAAAAAGGGATCGGGACCTTGCCGCCTTCCGAAGTGCAAAGATCGGCTTTATCTTTCAGTTTCATCATCTTCTTCCGGAATTCTCCGCCCTGGAAAACGTCCTGATGCCCACATGGATCTCGGGAAAGAAAGATGAGGGGAGAGAATGGGCAAGGGAGCTTCTGCAGGAGGTGGGGCTGGGCGAGAGGCTCGACCACAAGCCTTCGGAGTTATCGGGAGGGGAGCAGCAGAGGGTCGCCGTGGCCCGGGCCCTGGTCATGAAACCGGCCCTTCTCCTGGCGGACGAACCGACCGGAAACCTCGACTCCCATACGGGTCTCGAGGTCTTCACGCTTCTTCAGACCCTCTCCGGCCGCTTCGGCATGACCTGCCTCGTCACGACCCACAACGAAATGCTCGCAAAAAAAGCGGACCGCTCGATCGCCATGGACGACGGGCAGATCCGCTGAAGCCGACCGGAGAGCAGGCCTTCTCGTTCTAGTCCGAAGAGGAGCCCCCGCCCGAGGCCGGAGCGGAGGGAGCCGCCGGAGCCGCGGGAGCTGAAGCGGCCGGGGTAGCCGGAGCGGCAGAAGCGGGCGCCGGGGAGGCGGCCGTGTCCCCCGACTTCGGCGCTCCTTCTCCGGAGTCTCCGCTTTTCTTGACGTAATCGGTAATATAGAAGCCCGATCCCTTGAACTGGAGGGCGGGCTTTCCCATTAGCCGAACCAGGGGGCCTTTGCATTTTTGGCAGACTTCGAGCGGCGGATCTGAAAACTTCTGGATTTCCTCGATAACCGTATGGCATTTCTGGCAGGAATACTCGTAGAGCGGCATGAGCGACTCCTTGTCACACATCGGGGTTATTGCGTCGGTCCTGAATCTCTCTTCCTCAATTATACTAAAGACTCCCACCATGCGCCAATAACGCGGACATCTGCGCGCACGCCCGGAGCCTTCGCCGTTCCGTCAAAGCCTTCCTACGGGATCACTCGAGAAGGGCGACGGCCTCCGAAAGCCTCCGAAGCCCCTCCTGGAGAGAGGAAAGGGAGGCGGCGTAGGAGAGCCGCATGTGAAGGGGAGAGCCGAACGGCGTCCCCGGGACCATCGCGACGCGGGCCACGTCAAGAAAAAACTCTGCCAGTTCATAGACAGTCTGGACCGGCACTCCCTTATAGGAGCGGCCGAGCAGTCCCGAGACGTTCGGAAACACATAAAAAGCGCCTTCCGGAGGAGCGCAGCGTATCCCGGGGATCCCGTTGAAGGCCGTGACGACCCAATCCCGGCGCCTGTGGTACTCCTCGAGCATGGGAGCAAAGAAGGTCTCTCCGGAGCGGATGGCGAAGGCCGCCGCCTTCTGGGCGATGGAGTTCGGATTCGAGGCCGTCTGGCTCTGGACCGTGTCTACGGCCTCCATGATCTCGCGGGGACCCGCCGCATAGCCGATCCGCCACCCCGTCATGGCATAGGTCTTCGAGACTCCGTTCACGATCACCGTCCGCTCCCGGAGGGCCGGGTCGAGGGAGGCGAGGGAGGGCACCGGAGACGATGTGTAGTTGATCTTCTCGTAGATCTCGTCGGAGATGACGAGAAGATCATTTTTCAGAACGATTTCGGCGATCCTTTCGAGGCGCTTCCTATCGAGAATGGCCCCGGTCGGATTGTTCGGCGAATTCAGGACAAGAAGCTTCGATCTCGGCGTCAAAAGAGAGGCAAGCGCGTCCGGGTCAAGTCGGAAGCCGTCCTCTTCCCGACAGGGGACAAGAACCGGGTCCCCCTGGTTTAAAAGGATCTGGTCGGGATAGGAGACCCAGGCCGGCGCCGGAAGAAGAACCTGGTCGCCAGGATTCACTAGAACCTGAAAAAGCTCGAAGAGAGAATGCTTTGCCCCGTTCGAAACGACAATCTCCCGGGGAGTAAAGTTGAGCCCCTGATCCCGCAGAAACTTCTCCCGGATGGCCTCCTTCAGGTCGGGGATTCCTCCGACGGCCGTATACTTTGTGAAACCCTCCGAGAGAGCCTTGACCGCCGCCTGCTTGACCATCTCCGGGGTGTCAAAGTCGGGCTCCCCCCCGGAAAAGTCCAGAACGTCGATCCCCCTGGACTTGAGCTCTCGGGCTCTGGAAGAGAGAAGAAGCGTCGGGGACGGCTTGAGAAGGGAAAGACGGGAAGCCAGCATGTCGGATAGCGTTCGGGGCATTCGTTATCTTCTCCGGGAGTATTTTTGCCTGAGAGCCTCTTCCACCGCCAATGGAACAAAGTGGGAGAGATCCCCGCCAAGTTCGGCAATCTCCCGAATGGCGGTGGAGGTGATGAACATATAGTTTTCTGAGGGCATGAGAAAGACGGTTTCGATGTCCCGGTCGAGATTCTGGTTGATCAGGGCCATCCGGAGTTCGTAGTCGAAGTCGGCCACGGCCCTGACTCCGCGAAGGATACAGAGGGCATCGACTTCGCGAACGAAATGGACGAGCAGATGGTCGAATCCCTTGACGACGACCCGGGGTACCGGATAGGGAATGGTTTTCCTGAGAAGATCGATGCGCTCTTCGAGGGAGAAAAGAGGGGCCTTGCGGGGACTGTCGGCGACGCCGATCACGATTTCATCGAAAAGAGAGAGCCCCCGATGAAGCATGTCGAGATGCCCGTTCGTGACCGGATCGAATGTACCTGGGTAGACCGCCCTGCGTATCATCGGACCGAAGGAAGAAGCAGGCTCACGCCACTTTCTCCATAAATGTGATGAGACAAGATGCGGCAACCCCAGTCAGGGAGGAACTCCCACGGAAGGGAATCCTTGCGATGATATTCCAGAACCATGATGAAATTGTGGTCGAGTATACCATTTTCATGCAATGTCTTCAATAGAGCCGGCCAATCTGCGTAGCCGTAGGGGGGATCGAGGAAGAGGATTCCCGGGAGGGGATGCGGGGAGGGTGTCTTCAAAAAAGGAAGGATCTCTCCGGAAACAATCTCGAACGCATCCGAACTCCCGGGGATCTCTTTCCCGATCCAGGCCGCAAGGCGCCTGACAAGCTCCGGATCCTTTTCCAGAAAGAGAACCTTTTCGGCCCCTCGGGAGTGGGCCTCAAGCCCGACCGCCCCGGAGCCGGCAAAGAGGTCCCAGAAGAGAGACCCCGGCAAATCGGTCTGAAGCATATTGAAGATCGCGGACCGGACCTTCCCTGTGGTCGGACGGACCTTGCCGGGATCGGGAAGCGGCAGGGAGCGCCCCTTGAGTCGTCCGGACTGAATGCGGATCATTGGAACCCTCATAGATGTTCAGAGAAGCGAGCATGCGTTCCATGGCGTCGAGTGAGACGGGCAAAAAAAAAGAGGGACGCAATGTCCCTCTTCTCAAAGCCTGAATGAATTCGTTCTACTTGAGGCCAAGCGCCTTTTTGGTGGCGGCATTGATCTTGCCGGTCGCCTTGAGCTTGTTGGCCTTCTGGAACGCAAGGATGGCCTTGTGGGTAGCAGGTCCGGCAAAGCCGTCAGCCTTGATCTTGGCTCCCTTGGCGATCAGGGCAGTCTGGACCTTCTTCCAGAAAGCGGAAGGAGCGTGCTTCTTCACTGCCTTTTTGACGGTTGCCTTCTTGGCAGGAGCCTTGGCAGTCGCCTTGGCGGCATCAGCAGCCACGGCACCCTGCACGGGGAGAAGAATCATCGACGCGGAAAGGACGAGACCCGAGATCACGGCAGAAACAGTTGAAAGAACATTCATCTTTGCATTTTTCATTTTTTAAAACACCTCCTGGTTTGCACAACAGATCGCCGAAAGACGGAACACCCATCAACGAAGCGTTTATCGCTACACTCAATCGGGCGTTCCCACGAAGTGACCAAATTTCCGTCCCCTCCCGAAAATCCTCTTTATTACGAAGAGAGTTTTCAGGAGAGGGCAGAAAAAAAACCTTTGATAAGAATGCTACTAATGCACGCAACAGTTGGAATGCTATCAACCTTTGAAACCGGTGTCAAGGAGCAGAGATAGGGAGATTTTTCTAAAATCACTCCCGCCCAAGGGCAAACCACCGAAATATCCTCATCAATGCAATGAGGTTATTCACCATCGAATGACAGAAGGGGTCTTCGAACCGAGGTCCACCAAGGTTGTCAAAACGGCATATCGGGAGAGCTTTAAAAGAGGTCTTCAGGAGGGGAAGATCTCGGAGAGGGAAATCGACAGCCCCGGAAGCAGAGGGGATTCGAGATGATCGCCCTGGCCGTATTCGAGGGGTGCCGGATAACGTCCGGCGGAAAGCCGGAAGATCAAGACAACATCCATCGCGGGATCCACGATCCAGTATTCGGGAACGCCGAACCGCTCGTAGAGAGAATGTTTCAGACGGCGGTCGGAAGATTCCGTCGACGGGGAGAGGATCTCGACAAGAAGGTCCGGAACGCCCTGGATGTTCTTCTCGCCAATAATGGCCGAACGCTCCTTCAAGACAAAGACCAGATCCGGCTCGACTACCTGAAGCAGGTCTTTGGAAAAGACCACGTCGTAGGGAGCGTAGAAGACTTTCCCCAGGGGATTTTTCCTGAGAAAACTTTCGATCTTGAAAAACAGGTTTTTGGAAATTTCCTGATGTCGAGTATTGGGGGACGGGGTCATGCAGAGTTCTCCATCGATGATCTCGTAGCGAAAGGGACCCCCTTCCGGGAGCGACATGAACTCCTCGTAGCTCCATTCTTTGAGAATGGCTGTTTTCATCGAAGCCTCCTTCCGCCATGCGGATACCTTGTCATCATACCTCGTTCTGGGTTTACTCCACCACACTGAGATCGTCCCGCCTTAAGCTCAGCCCATTCCCCATATCGAAGGCATCTGATATACGGTGATGTGGACAACGCCCGGCGCCCCCTCCTGAGCCTCCGAAAGCCCGGCGATATTCTCCCGATTCCGGGCCATTCCCGGCTAGGGACGAAAGCTCTTGTAGAGAATAAAAAGAATAATGAGGAAAAAGGCCGGGACAAGAAGAAAAACGATCAGATCCATGTTCAGGCGGGTCCGGGCGACCTGATCGTCGATGGAGGCTTTGGGGGCCTCCAGAACCGAAAGCCAGGGCATAGGAGCAATCCCCGTCATGGTGACAAGAAGCGCCGAACCGAAGGTGGTCTTGACGCCGTCGACCGTTGCAGTCACCGTCCCTGCCCTCCCCTTCGAAAAAACATCAAGAAGGGCTCCCCTCCCGAGGTTATGAAGATTGAGGCCGACCATCGCCGGGTCGGAAGAGGCAAGGACAAGACCGTCGGAAGAGAGCAGATAGGAGCGGCCGGGGGTCCCGCGGAATCTGGGAACCGGGAGATATTTGTCCATCTCCCCCGACAGGTTCCGGAGAGCCACGAGGACTCCCCCGCCTCCCGAAGCCCTCCTTCCGGTCCGAACAGCCGTCATCAAGATGACTTCGGGGTGTGTGCCGGGGATCACAATCGTCGTTGTGCGAAAGCTTCCCCCGCGAGCCACAAGCTCTGCGGCAAGATCGCGGGCCCTCTGGACGTAGGGATCGATATCGCGCCGGTCCAGAAGAGCCAGGACCCTCCCCTTTGAGTCGACCACGGAAAATCCTGCATAGGCCGCAAGATCTCCCTCCCGAATATACCGCCCCAGCACATTCCGTAAGGACTTTTCGGAGGGGGAAGTCGCCGACCATCGGATCTGGTGTGCGACCGCAGAAAGTGCCCGCATGTTTCCCAGAAGGATCGCCTCCATGCGGGAAGAGAGATGGACGGAGGCCGGTTCGAGGGGGTTGCGGGTCATATAGTAGGTGACCGAGACCTCGCGATAGTAGAAAACAAAGAGGAAGAGTGCGGGAACGAGGACCACAAGAACAAAGACCGCCCCGACCGTCCGCCGCCAGCTTGATCGCCGAGGACCGGAGGCTCTTCCCGGAGCCTGCTCCGGAGAGGAAAAGGGATTGTTTTCCATGTCAGGACTCCTCTTCGGGGGATCTACCATTGCTCCTTGCGGATTGATTCGTCCGGGAACCCGGCGGTCTTGAGCCATGAGTAAGTTGATGTCACCATCTCCGGATGTCCGCAAATATAGACAACCTGCCCCTGGTAGGACGGATAGAGACGGGGGAGAATCTCGGGAACCCGTCCCGAATGACCGGACCAGCCCGGAGAGGGACGGGAGTGGGCGACGCGAAGGGTAAATCCGGGAACGGCCTTCTCGTACTCTTTCATCTCATCGGCGTAGATGAAGTCCTCCCGGTCGCGAAATCCGTAGAGGAGTTCGATCGGAGGAGGAGTCTTCCCGGAAAGAAGCGTCCGGATCATTGAGCGCAGGGGGGCAATTCCGCTCCCTGCCGCAAGAAAGAGATGGGGGCGCGGATCGAGGGAATCGAGAACGAAGGAGTTCCCGTAAGGGCCTTCCACCAGGGCGGGATCCCCGACATGGGCTTCGTGGATGCGGTTGGAAAAATATCCCCCCTCCCCTTTCCGGGTGATGGTGAAGGCAATCCTTCGGTCAAGAAGCTCGGGGGGAGAGGAGGCGATGGAGTAGGCCCGGCGGACGGGACGGCCCTTGTCATTTAAGAAGTCCGGAAGCGAGAGCATGGCAAACTGGCCCGACCTGAAAGAAAAATCCGTCCCGGGCGGAAACTCCAGAACAAAGGTCGAGACCCGGGGTGTTTCCCGGATGATATCCGCGACAGTGGCCGCGACGACAGGGCGCTTTGCCATAAAATGCAATCCTTTCTCATGAGAATGGTCGAAGAAAACTCCGGCGGTCAGGATCCGAGCTTCAGGTGAAAGCCCCTTCTGCGAGCGCGCCGGATCACGCCGGCATAGAGAAAGACTGCTCCGGCCATATAGACGCCGTCAAGAAGATAAGCCATAAAAAGGTCCCGAAGGGGCATGGTGCCCACCGTCAAAAGAGACCTCATCCCCTCGAAGACGTAGGAGGCCGGAACGAACCGGGAGAGAGCCGCCGCAAACGGAGGAAGGACGGCGACGGGATTGAAGACCGCGGAAAATGGCTGGAAGAGAAAGATGACACCCCAGGCCAGGACCTCCGCCTCCTGCCCGAATCGAAGAATGACGGCCGTCGTCATGATGCCCAGGGCCCACCCCATGGCAAGCAGGGCCCCGATAAAAAAAAGAAGGTCGATCCCGAGCGAAAAGATCTTGAAGGAAAACAGAAAGTAGGCCAGGGTCGCGGCGACCGTCGAGGAGAGGAGGACCTTGCCGAAGCTCGAGACAATGGCCGCGAAAACGATATGGTACGGAGTGACCGGCGCGACAAGAAGGTGGATCAGGTTTCTTGACCAGATCTCTTCGAGAAACATGACCGAGATCCCCTGCTGGGCCCTGTAGAGCATGTCCCAGAGAAGGAGGGCCCCGAGAAGGGAGACGACGGCCGAGGGAAGAAAGGAGGGGATGCGCTTGAGATAGAGCGTCAAAAACCCCCAGACGAGAAGGTCGAGGAGCGGCCAGTAGAAGATCTCCATCCACCGCGGAAGCGAGCGGCGATAGAGGACCGCCTGCCGGTAGAGGATCCCGGCCATGGGACGCCAGGCGAAGAGGGAGACCGGCTCCGGTCCGTCAGGCAACGGCCACATCCTTCCTTTCGGCCAGAAGAAGAAAAAGGGCCTCGAGATCCTGTGTCTTGTAGCGTTCCATGAGAGAGGCGGCCGTTCCCTGGGCGGCGATCTCCCCTTCGCGCATGAGGACGATACGGTCGGAAAAGCGCTCCACCTCCCGCATGTTGTGGGAGGTATAGAGGAGCGCCATCCCCCGCTCCCGTACCATCCCGGCAAGGAGGTGGCGAAGCTGGCCTGAGACCTCGGGATCGAGGGTCGCCGTGGGTTCGTCGAGAAAGAGGATCTCCGGATCGTTGACAAGCGCTTTGGCGATCCCCATGCGCGCCACCTGTCCGGTCGAAAGAGCGCCGACCTTCCGGTCGGCAAACGACTCGAGGCCCAGAAGGGCCAGAAGGCGGGAGACTCTCTCCCGGGGCCTTTTCATGTTGTAGATGAGGGCGTAGGTCAAAAGGTTCTCCCTGACGGTCAAGGCGTAGGGAAGGCTCAGGTCGGTGGAGGCATAGTTGATCCGGTGGGCGATCCGACGCCTTTCAGCGACGACGTCCCGGCCAAAGATCCGGATACTCCCCCCATCGGGAATGAGAAGCCCCAGCATCATCTGAACGAGGGTCGACTTTCCCGCGCCGTTGGGCCCCACCATACTCACGACCTCCCCGGCCCGAAGCCGGAGATCGACCTCCTTGACCGCAAAGGGGCCTCCCGGGAGATAGCGCTTGGACACCTTCTCCGAAACGAGCACCTCCCCGCCGGACTCTCCCATCAGGAATGCGTCCGGGGAGTGGCGATGTTTTTGAAATGGATCAGAAAGCGGTCCCCCTTGATGCCGCGGGTTCCGACGAGCCCCAGATAAAGATCGAAGACCGGAGCGGTCGGCATCCTTGAAAAATGGATGGTGAAGCTTCCGGGGAGCCCCTTTTTGAAAAGCGTCGCCGTCGACAGGGAGGCCTCCCCCTTTCCGGAGTTCCTCCGGGAGTCGACCCACCGGGGCGTTCCCGCCACGGCCAGGGAGAGACCTTCACTGTCGGGCCCGTCCGTCCTGGCAGTCAAGGCCATCGACACGTCGAAGCCGGTCGGAGTCTTTGTCACCCCCCCGACTTGCAGATCAAAGTCCTTTGAGGCGAAGCTGTCGACCGCCGGTCCCTTGCCCGAGGGAAAAAAACTCGTGGGGGGAACAGGAAGGGGCACATGCCGGATCGCCTGCCCCGCCGAGTCGAAATCGTGATGATTGGGGAGGGAGAGGTAAAAGAAAATCGTGTAAACGACCCCGGCCGCCATGACAAGGATCGATCCTCCTCCAAGAATGATGAAGCTTTTTGGAAGGCGAAACCTGTTGTCCGGCCCGCTCTTTTTCTCTGTCGAATTCTGGTCCATATGCATTGTCTCCAAAAGAGTCATGCCCCTTGGGGCTCCGTCAGAACCTCACCATGATACCAGCAACGAGAGGCAAAATGGTCATGACGTTGTTTGAAAGATCGAAGAGGGTCGGGTCGGCCTCGAAAAAGACGCCCAGGGGGTAGCCCGGGAGGGAGAGGGAGAGTCCGGCACCTGCATCGATGAGCCCCCCGTAAGGATGGCCGGAGATCCCCGGGATGTTCGAAACCGCCCAGTCGACACCCCCCACATCAATGCGCACATAGGGAACAAGGATCCGGTGGATCCCCAGGGAGTCGGGAACCATCCCGAAGATGTCGTAGGCCAGCCCCGCACGAACGATAAAGCCCGTAACGGAGGCCGATCCGGGAACGGGAGGAATAGAGGACGGCGAGGAGGAGGAAAAAAATCCCCCAGAGGCCGGAGGCGCCAGATTGGCTCCCGGCGTCATCTGAAAGTAGGAAAAGTCGCCCAGTACACGAAAGTGCGAAGAAAGGCTCTCCGGCGTTCCCCCGGAAGGAAGGTCCCCCAGCCGGTAGGAGAGTTCCCCGCCGACCCCCATCGCCTGGTCGATGTACCGGGAAAGCCCTCCGCCCGGGAGAAGATAGAAGGAATAGGTCGGAGAAAGAGACCATCGGTCGGTCGCCGGTCCGGAGTGTGTTCCCGCGACACGGGGGAGCCCCGGCGATGCGGGGAGAGGCATCATGGCCCCCGAATCCGCCCGGGAACGGGGGGCAAGAAGAAGATCGAAAAGAATAAAGGCCACGAACCCGACCATCGTCCATCTTCGCACTCTTGAGGAGAAGCTCATGGGAGATCCTTGGGAATGCGGTGTGTTCCGGGGTCGAGGTTGATTCCCTGGTCGTGTCGAAGTTGGGCGATGGCGATCGAAAGATCGGCCCGGTCCCTGACCAGGTTCGACCGCGCACTGGCCAGGTCCCGCTCCGACTGGGTGACCGCGACCGAGGTTCCGGTCCCGACACGGAACTGGTTTTCCGCCAGATAGAGGTTCTGACGGGCCTGGGCGACGATCTCCCGGTCGGCCGCTACCTTTTGCCGGTATGTTTTGATATTGAGGATGTCGGAGCGAACCTCGACGATCGCCTGCTGCCTTTTATCCTCCCTTTGAAAAATCATCTGGCGCATCTGGGCCTTGGCCATCTGTGTCTGGTGCACGAACTGGAAACCGTTGAAGATGGGGATGGTCAGAGTCGTCCCGACCGACCAGTTGTAGACGAGGGGAAAGAATTCGCTGTCGAGGCTGTAGGCGCCGACTGTCTGGACTGTCGGGAAGAACTGCGCCTGGTTGAACTTGACCACCTGCTTCTGGGCAAGAGCCTGCTCTGTCAGCGTCTTGAGGTCCGGCCTGTGGGAAAGTGCCAGCGAAACATCTCTGTCAGGGTCCAGATGCGGAGAGGAGAGGTGCGACGGCGCAACCACCCGATAGGAGGCGTGGGCCACCACGCCCATCGCCCGGTCGAGGCCGAGACGGTCGATCCTCTCCAGATTCTTGTCCGTCACCCGGGAGAGGCGAGCGTTCGAGAGGTTGACCCGGGCATTAAGCACATCGTAGGAGGTCGCCACTCCATCCTTGTAGCGGACCCGGGCGACCTCCTCCTGAATCCGGTAGTCGGCAATCGTCAATTCGTCCACCGCCACGAGATTCTGGTCCTTCAGGACGAGGAAGAAGGCCTTCTCGACATTCAGGACAGTGTCCTGGAGTGTTTGCCGGTGCTGACTTCTGGAGGCGTTGTAGAGATGTCGGTTCTGGCTGACCTGCGAGCGCCGGCGGCCAAAGGAAAAGAGCGTCTCGGAGAGTGTCAGCTGGGCCTGGTAGAAGTCGAAGGAGACGGGGGACTCGGGAATGGTGAAGGGGAACCCCGGCTGGGGACCGAAGTTTCCCGTCTCGCGCGTATAGGTCGTCGCGCCGGAGAGGGTCGGATAATACTGGCTCTGGGCCACGCCTATTCCGGCCTTCGAGGCGAGAACTCCCTGCTGGGCAGCCCCGATCCCGGGATAGGACCTGAGGGCGATCCCGAGAGCTGCCCGAAGAGTCAGTCGAAACGGCCTGTCGAAGGAGGCGGAAGCTCCGGAGGTGCTCTCCGGAAGATCTTCCGCATCGGCCAATGCCCCGGGAAAGTCCATGGGTAAAGCATAAGACGAAAGCGATAAGGTCACTATAAAAAGAATCAGAAAGGAGCGGAAATAAAAATTCAACAGAACCTCTCTGGCATCCGTTTTTTGCTCGACCCCACTATGACAAAAAAAAATTATTGAAGAATGAACCGGAAGAAATGTATAATGAAGAAGTTTAATAATTCGGTTTTCAGCCCGAAAAAGATCCCCGCTACCGAATCTTCGGGAGCCTAACACTCGGAAGGACTAAAGAATGACCCTGTCGCAGATTCAAACATTTCTCGTCGTCGGCGAATCCCTGAACTTTACAAGGGCGGCCCGCACCCTTTCCGTCACCCAGCCGGCTGTCAGCACGCAGATCCAGCTTCTGGAAAGGGAGCTGGAGGTCAGCCTCTTCAACCGGATCGGACGACGGGTCTATCTGAGCCAGGCAGGATTTCTCTTCCGCGAACTCGCTCTTGAAATCATAGCACGGGTCAATCGTTCGGAGTCACTTCTCCACTCCTTCACCCCGCTGACGAAGACGGAGTCTCTCCGCATCGGAACCGGGTTCGGCGCCCCCCAGAACAGGGAAAGATTTCTCCAGCACTATCTTCACGGAACATTCCAGAAGAGAATCCCTGTGAAGGCCTTTCACGGAGCAGAGAAGGATCTTGTCTCTGAACTCGAAAGCGGTCAGGCCGACATCGTCATGTTCTATCACATGAATGACACCCCCGCCCCCTTCGCCAATCCCGCCGAGATCCGCAACCTGCCCGTCGACTCGGCGAAGACCCTCGTTCTGGGATCACCGGGACTCTCAAAGGACCGCTGGCAGAGAAATATCCGGATTCTCGAAAACTTTCCCGTCCTGCTCCCTCCCCCGGACAGTCTGATCCGGCGGCCGATTGAGGAGAAGCTTCACAAGCTCGGACTCAAGACGAAGCTCGGGATCGATACGGGAGAGGTCGACGTTCTCAGAAAGGCACTGCTCTCCGGATTCGGCGTCGGGATCTTTCCCAACAGCATCTTCAGGAAGGAGATCGAGAGCGGGGAGCTTATCGGGCTCTCCATCGACGAGGTCTCCTTCGACTGCACCCTGTCGGCCTACACCAGAAACGAGCCGGACATCCACCACCTGACGACGAAGCAGGTCGCCCTCCAGATCCTGGCGTCAGGCTGGTCCGAATCCCCCCTTAAGGAGAAGAAGTAGCTTTCAATCAGTCGTTTTTCGCAGGAGCGACCTTCTCCCATTCCGCCGGAGTGGGGAAGGTCGTGCCCTTGCCTCGTCGTTTTTCGCGCCACTCGTGGAGAGAGACGTAGACGAGGGGAATGAGAACGAGCGTAAAGATCGTGGAAAAGCTCAACCCTCCGATGACTGCCCGGGCCAGGGGCATGCTGTTCGAACTTCCCACCTCAAGTCCGATGGCCATAGGCAATAGCCCCGTGATCGTCGCAATGCTCGTCATGAGAACCGGCCGAAGACGTGTCCGGCCTCCCAGCACTACCGCCTCTTTCAGACTTCTCCCCTTCTCCCGGACCAGCTTGTTGGTGTAATCGACCAGAAGAACCCCGTTGCTGACCGCAATCCCCCCCGTCACGATCACCCCCATGAAGGCGATCGAGGAAAAGTTCGTCCCCGTCAAAAAGAACATCCAGATGACCCCGACGAGCCCCAACGGAACCGTGAACATGATGATGAAAGGGTCGATGAAGGAGCGGAACTGGATCGAAAGGACCATGTAGACGAGAAAGAGCGAGGAGAGGAGGGCCAGGCCGAGCGAAAGAAAGGCTCCCTTCTGTTCGGCGATCTGACCGGCCATTGTGACGCTGAAACCGTCGGGAAGAGGGGTCTTGGCGAGCATCGCGGAAAGATCCCGGGCGATATCTCCGAGGGAGCGGTTCACGGGATTGGCGGTGATGGTGATGAGCCTCGTCATGTACTTCCGGTCGACCTCGTTGGGCGAGGTTCCCTTCACGACGGTCGCGATATTGCGAAGAAGAACCGGCTCCCCGGAGGGGGTCATGAGAAAGACGTTCTGAAGATCTTCGAGGGAGTGGCGGAAGGGGCGGTCGAACTGGACGACGATATTGTATTCGTTTCCCGTGGCGGGATCGGTGTAGATCGAGGGATTGTTCTCGTTGCCGACGAAGCTCCACAGGACGGTCGAGGCGATATCGGAGACGGAGAGACCCAGTATCCTGGCCTTCACCCGGTCGATCCTCACGTTGTATGTGGGGTAGTGGAAGTCGTTGGGAAGCACCTGGATGTCACCGACTCCGGGAATCTTCCCCATCTCCCGGGCCAGCCGGTAGGAGAGATCCTCTCCCGTCTTCAGATCATACCCGTAGACCTCGAGGTTGATGATCCCCTGATAGCCGAAGTTGATGATCCGTTCTATGAGCCCTCCCGGCATGAAGTAGATCCTCACACCCGGGAAGAGACCCGCAACCGCCTTCCGGACCCGCTCCATCGCCTGGTCGGAGCTTTCGCTGCGCTTCTCCGGGTCGACGAGGTTCACCTGGACGAACCCGGTATCGGGGCCCGTGTTGGAGGTGAAGACCGAGGCGGCGCCGTTTGTTCCCCGGCCGGCCGTACTGCGGAGTCCAATGTTCGAGGCGACGAGCCGGATTTCCCCGGGGGGGAGGGTTTTCTTGACGAGATCCTCGATCTTTCGGGCGGTCTTGGTCGTAATTTCAATGCGCGTGCCGGGGGGCTCCTGAATATTGACTGTGAACTGGCTCTCGTCCGGAGACGGAAAGAACTCGGTCCCGATTCCCTTTAAAAGAGGAAGAGTGAGAAAGAAGATTACGGTCATCGCCACATAGACTTTTTTTCTGTACTCCAAAGAATAGGTCAGGATCTCCTGGTAGCCGACCTCCACCCGGGTAAAAAAACGACGAAGAGGGCTCTCCTTCCCTCCTCCGGAAGGGGCCTCCCCTCCCTTCAGGAATCGATAGCACAAAAGAGGCGTCACCGTCCGGGAGACGAAAAAGGAGGCAAAGAGGGCAAAGGTAATGGTCAGCGCCATGGGGGTAAAGAGAAGACGACCGATTCCTTCCATGAAGACGATCGGGAAGAAGACGATGACCGTCGTGATCGTAGAGGCCAGAATCGGCATGGCGACCTCGCGGGCCGCCGTCAGAAGGGCAACGGGACGACTCTCTTCGCGAATCGAAAAATGGCGAAAGATATTTTCGAGCTCGACGATCGAATCGTCCACGAGCCGGCCGATCCCCAGTGCCAGTCCGCCAAAGGTAAAAATGTTGAGAGTCTCGTGGGTGAAATAGAGAAAGATGAGGGCCACCAGGGCCGATAGCGGGATCGCCACTCCGATGATGAAGGTGGCGCGAAGGCTTCCGAGAAAGAGCAAAATGACAATGACGGCGAGGATCGCCCCCTGGACCGACTCGTGGTAGAGCCCCCGTATCGACTGGCGGATATAGGTGGACTGGTCGAAAAAGGTGTCGAGATGAACTCCCTTGGGGAGCCCCCGGAGGTGGGGAATGGCCGCTCTGACCGCATCGACGACCGCCACCGTGTTCGAGCCGGGCTGCTTGTTCACCGACAGGTAGACGGCGTTCTCTCCGTTGACCCGCACCAGGTTTGTCTGGGTTTCGGCCGAATCCGCGACCCGGGCGAAGTCCTTGACGAAGACAGGAACCGTCCGTCCGTCCGGGGTCGCCTGCGTCGTCACCGGAACATTTCTCAGGACGTCGACCAGGTTCCGGCTAATCTGGGTGTTGACAAAAAGATTGTAGTCCTTGCTCCCGATCTTGATGTCACCGGAGGGCAGGATCAGGTTGGACAGATTGACGGCGTTCACAACCTGGATCATCGAAAGGTTCCGGGCCAGAAGCTCGCGGGGATCGACATTGATGTTGATCTGGCGAACCTTTCCGCCGTTCACCGTCGCTTGGGAGACATTGGGGAGCTGTTCGAGCTGCGGTTCGATCGTGTTGTAGGCCAGGTCATAGAGCTGGATCTGGTTCATTTCCGGATCGGAGACCGTCAGCGAGACCACCGGGATATTGGCAATGTCGAACTTGAGGATAAAGGGCTGCTGAATGCCCGGGGGAAGCTGGTTCTGGATCTGGGAGATCTTCTGGACGGCCTGGACGAGACCGCCGTTCAGATCCTTGCCCCAGTTGAACCAGACCTGGATCGACGAGACGCCGATGCGCGACTGGGACTGAATATGGCTGACGTCGTCGATGGTTGCCAGCGTCTTTTCGAGGGGGTAGGTGACGCTTCTCTCGACGTCGACCGGAGAGGCGCCGGGATAGAGGGTTCCGACGATCAGGACGGGAACGGCAAGATTCGGGAAGAGGTCGATCGGAAGCTTGCTGACGGACTGGGACCCCACCAGGACGAGAAGGAGCGAGGCCATAAAGACCGCGATGGGGTTTTTGAGTGCGATACGGGTCAGCCACATGGCAGAGGGACGCCTTCCGTTCAGACGTTAGAAGTTTGGCACTCCAGTATCGATCACCTTGGCCTGGACATGGTCACCGTCCTCGAGATGCTCCTGGCCGGCCACGACGACGGTCTGCCCCGGCAAGAGACCGGAGAGAACCTCCGCATTTCTCTGGCCGAGAATTCCGAGAGCGATTTCGCGCTTCTTGACGACGGAGCCCGGCTCGAGGGTGTAGACCCAGCTCTTGCCCTGCCGCGACAGGATCGCGATTTTCGGAACCTGAAGAACGCCCTTGTGGGTCGTCAGGTTCAGGACCGCCTTTGCGAACATTCCGGGCTTGAGACGGCCGTCGGGGTTGTCCATGTCGATCTCGACCGCCAGGGTGCGCGTCGAGGTGTCCAGGGCCGGGTTCATGCGGGTGATCTTCCCGGGAAAGGACTCTCCGGGATAGGCGTCGGCATGGACCATGACGTGGAGGCCCAGGTGGAGATAGCGGATGTCGCGCTCGGGAACGTTCACGACAATCTTGACGATATGGGTGTCGACCACGGTAAAGAGGGGATTTGAGCCGGAGGAGAGGGCCGCCGTCGTCGCCGGGATGGTCGCTCCCGGATCGACCATGCGGTTGAAAATGTATCCGTCGAAGGGGGCGACAATGTCGGCATAGGAGAGCATCTTCCGGGAGTAGTCCACCGTGGCCTGCGACTGACGGCACTGGGAGTTCGCCAGATCGTAGGCATCCTTGGAAACGAGGCTCTTCGCCAGAAGCGCCTTGTAGCGCGTCGCATTAAGACACACATAGTCCCGGTTCGCCTGGGCCTGGTGGTACTGGGCCTTCAGGGTGGTGTCGTTGATGTGGGCCAGGAGCTGGCCCTTCTTGACGCGGTATCCTCTGCGGACGGTAATCCTGTCGAGGTAGCCGCTCACCTGGGAATAGATCGCCGCCTGGTTGATCGGCTGAATATCGGCCGTGAGGGTGATGACAAGGGAGATGTCATGGAGCTTCACGGGCATGACGCCCACCATCTCGGGAACCGCCACCTTGCCGCGAGTGCGGGAGGGTGCCCCCGAATGGTGCAAAAATCTCACGGCGATAACGACCAGGATGAAAGCGGCCACAAGCAACAGGGTCAGACGGGTTCCACGACGATTCACTTTTTTCTCTCCTCCGTATTCTTCCGTCTCTTGGCCTGGGACAGGGGGTCGAGGCCAGCATCCTTGATAAGCGCCGCCCGGGCGATCTTGTACCCGTAAACCGCCGAGACGACCTGGGCCCGGGCGGCCGCCAGATCCGCCTCGGCCTGGGTCAGCGCCACGGCGCTTCCCACCCCGACCTGGTACTGTCCCGCCGCAAGACGCAGGCTCTCCTTGGCCTGGGAGAGAAGATCCCGGGTCGTGCTGATCCTTTGCGAGGCCGTCCTGAGATTGTCGACATCCTGGTGGATCGCCGAGACGATCCCGACCCGGACATTCTCCTCGGCGTCGCGAGCGGCCAGAGTCGTCTTCTGCGCCTGCCGCTCCTGATGGACCGTCAAAAATCCCGAGAAGATCGGGATCGAGATCGTCGCTCCGGCCGACCAGTTGTATGTCAAGGGAAAGAACATGCTGGCATAGGTGTAGCCGCCGGTCATCCCGATCGACGGCATGTAGGTGCTTTCATAGTAACGTTCGTTCTGGAGGTCGGAGAGCTTCTGGTTCATGGCCGAACTGAGGTCCGGACGGTTTTCGAGAGCCATCCTGACGAGCTTCGTGCTGTCGGCGTCGAAAGGGACCACGGAGAGGTCGGTATCGACCGTGTACTGCTCGTTCGTTTCTATTCCCATGGCGTTGTTCAGGGCGACCCGGGCCGTCGAGACATTGTTTTCCGCGGTGATGAGGTTGAGCTTGGCGTTGGAGAGGTTGACGCGGGCATTGAGCACGTCGAACTTGGCCGCCATGCCGATCTGGAACTCCGCCTGGGCGACCTGGAGCTGGGCGGTATAGTCGTCGACGGTTTTCTTTGCCGCCCCGACGAGGAGAAGGTTCTGGGCAAAGGTGTCGTAGGCCGTCTCCACCCCGTAGAGGAGGTTGACGAGAGTCCATCTGGCCTGGTCGAGGGAGGCTTTATAGGAGTATTTGGCCTGCCGGAGCTGAGTGACGCGCTGACCGAAGGTATAGATCGTCTGGGTCAGGCTGAAGGAGGCCTGGTAGAAGTTGTAGGCCTGATTCGAGTTGGCCGGAAGAACGGCGTAAAAAGAGGCGGGGATCCCCGGGGAGATGACGAAGTTTCCTGTCTCGAAGTTGTAGCCGGCCCCGGCGGAAAGATGGGGCAGATAGTTGGAAAATGCCTCCCCGATGACCTCCTTGTTGGCCTGGGCCGTATGGAGGGCCTGCTTGTACTGGGGATGCCGGTCGATCGTGATCTCCATCGCCTGAAGAAGTGTCAGATGGTGAGGAATCGCAAGCGCGCGCTCTTTTGAGGGGGCGAGGAGGGTGGTGTTCGAATCGACGGTTTCCGCCCTTGCCGGGCTCCCGGAAAAAAGGCAGGTCCAGAGAAAAAGAAGGGAGAAAAGGGAAAGGCCACGCAAAAAGGGAGAAGTGGCATCATAGATCCTCCCCTTCCTCCCCGTGTCGTTCCCTATTTTTGAAAGATTCCTCGCCATCATCCCTGCCGCCTGTCAAAAATACCAGTCAAAAATAAAAGGTCGTTCCCGCCATGACCGGTATAACGGTGATGATCTGTGGTCCAAGGAAAAGCCACTGGGACCTGATCTCTCCGAAAAATGCCATGGGAACGGCCCGGGGACGAGCCTCGATCCCGAAACCCAGATCTTCCATAAGGCCATTGGTGTGAAGGCTCGCCGGACCGTCGTTGCTCACGCTGGTAAAGACCCCTCCCGTATCTCCCCGGAGGTAGGGGAACCACGGCTGGTACCTGATCATGGAGGGGAACCAGCGCGTCAGCTCGACCTGAAGGCCCGCATAGACTGGCACATAGCTGATCGAGGGGCCGGAAGACTTTTTCACGTTGAGCGGGGGAGCTAAATGGGGGGAGCCCATATTGAAGCCGGCGCCGCCCAGGATACGGATTCCCCGGAAGAGGCCGTAGGAGATCTCCCCGACTCCGCCGATGCTGTCCTGATAGAGCTTGACCGGAGCCGGAGTCTGGAGCGCATCGTAGGAAAACATCAAGGAAAGACCGAATCGTCCCGTCTGGGAGGCATAGGGTTCCGA
>DAHXNG010000122.1 GCA_027366615.1 Nitrospirota bacterium
TGCCGCAGGTCCGTTGCAGGGGGCAGGAGAATTTGCAATAATTAAAAGATGGGGGGCTCCGGAAGCGGTTTCGGGGTCGAACCCAGAGGTCGCGATCTGTCCGCGTACGGATGCAAATATGGAAGGCCCCGTCAGCCATGATGGAATTCAAGAGGATCACCCAGCTCCCGCCCTATGTCTTCAGCGCCGTCAACGAGCTCAAGGTGGCGGCCCGGCGTCGGGGGGAGGATGTCATCGATCTCGGGATGGGCAATCCCGATCTGCCCACCCCGGCGCCCATCGTCGACAAGCTCGTCGAGGCCGTGAGAAACGGAAAGAACCACCGGTACTCCGCCTCCAAGGGGATCCCCCGCCTGAGAGAGGCGATCGCCGCCTGGTATGCCCGGCGACACCAGGTCACGCTCGATCCCGATACCGAGACGGTCGTCACCATCGGCTCGAAGGAGGGGCTGGCCCACCTCTCCCTTGCGACGATCGACCCGGGAGACCGGGTGGTGGTTCCCAACCCGACCTATCCCATCCACGCCTTCAGCTTCGTCCTGGCCGGGGCCACCGTGACAAACTACCCCATGGTTCCCGGCCGCGATGTCTGGGAGGACCTCCTCGAGGCTCTCGACCGCGCCGGTGGTCCTGTCAAGGCCATTCTCCTGTGTTTTCCCCATAACCCGACGGCACTCACCGCCCCCGACGGCTTCTTCGAAAAGGTCGTCGCCCTGGCGAAAGAGAGAAATTTCTACGTCATTCATGACCTGGCCTATGCCGATATCACCTTTGACGGCTACCGGGCCCCGTCCTTTCTTTCGACCCCCGGAGCCAAGGATGTCGGGGTGGAGTTCTACACCCTCTCGAAGAGCTACAACATGCCGGGCTGGCGGGTGGGGTTCTGCGTGGGAAACCGCGAGATCGTCACCGCCCTCACGCGTCTCAAGAGCTACCTAGACTACGGAACCTTCCAGCCGATCCAGATTGCAAGCATCATCGCCTTAAACCAGATGGACGACTTTCCCTCCCAGATCGCGAAGGTCTACGAGAGGCGGTGCCATGTTCTCGCAGACGGCCTTGTGCGCTCCGGGTGGGATGTGACCATGCCGAAGGGGTCGATGTTTCTCTGGGCGAAGATCCCGCCCCAATTCGAGGAGATGGGATCTCTCGAGTTTTCGAAGCTCCTGATGAGCGAGGCCCAGGTCGGGGTCTCCCCGGGGGTGGGGTTCGGCTCCATGGGAGACGATCACGTCCGGTTCGCCCTCGTGGAAAACGAGAGCCGTATCCGGCAGGCCACGATGAACATCCGCCGGTTTCTCGCGAAGAGCCGGCCGGGTATGGTGGGAGCCCATTGATGACACTTTCGGAGATCCTTCTCAAGCCGCATCGTTCTCTTCTATTTACGGGCGCCCTTCTTGCGGCCGCCCTCCTTCACCCCCGGACGGCCGCCGCCTGGAGCTGGAACCTGGGCGACTCGCCGGAGCGGATTCTGACGATCTTCAAGAAGGGGGACCCGAACCTCGTTCCCCGCCGCGGGAGCTCCACTGAGCTTCCCTGCGGGATCTACACCGACTACGACGCCCACCCGACCGACCGCTTCCTTTTCTACTCGCCGACCGCCCTCGGCAAGGACCGGATGACCCCCGAGTTCCAGTTCGAATTCCGGGGAAAGCTTCTGCAGGCAGTCCTTGTCACCGCCTCCTTCGGGGGCGTGGGTGCGCCGCCGACATGGAGACTGCGCGACATTCTCCCGGTCTCTCTCCAGGGGGTCTCCCCCCGGGTTGTCCACGCCGATGTCCTCTCCCAGGCCAAGGGGATCAACCTCCCCAAGGATGCGGTCCTTATCTGGGACTACAAGGGGAAAGACGGTCGCGAACGGGAGCTCCAGGTGCTCGTCTACAATGCCGACCTCTCGCCCGACTATCTCCCGGATGCGCCGGTCGCCGCCTATCTTCGGGCCTACCGGGACGTGCTCCTCGACGAGGGCAAGACCATTCCCCTGCCCCTCTCCAACCCCTTCATGAAACAATAGCCGATCCGGAAGGAAGAACCCCTTGACCAAGAAACACAACGACAGCGCCTCCGTGAAGGTCGGCGTCATCGGCCTCGGGACGGTGGGGCAGGGCTTTGTGCGCCTCCTTCTCAAGGAAACCTCCCACCTGCGCCAGCGCCTGGGATTTCCTCTTGTTCTCGGCGCCGTCTGCGACAAAAACCCCAAGACTCTGGCCTCCCTCTCGCTTCCTTCCGGCTGTCTTGTCACCTCCGACGCGCGCGAGATCCTCTCCGACCCGGAGATCCCCCTGGTGGTCGAGCTCATGGGAGGCCTTGAGCCGGCCCGATCCATCGTCCTCGAGGCGTTTGCGGCCGGGAAGTCCGTCGTGACCGCCAACAAGGCCCTTCTCGCCCATCACGGCGAGGAGATCTTCGGGGCCGCCGCCCGCCATGGGGTCGACCTGGGGTTCGAAGCCTCGGTCGGCGGGGGGATCCCCATTCTCCGGACCCTTCGGGAGAGCCTGGCCGGCGACCGGATCCTCAAGGTCTCCGGTATCATCAACGGAACGTGCAACTACATTCTCTCCTCCATGAGCCGGGAGCGGGTCGACTTCGGGACGGCCCTCAGGGAGGCCCAGCGCCTGGGGTACGCCGAGGCCGATCCCTCCTTCGACATCGACGGGATCGACTCTGCCCACAAGATCGCCATCCTCGCGGCGATGGCCTTCGGGTCGCCCGTCGCTCTCCCGGAGATCCCGGTCGAGGGGATCCGCCACATCCAGCCCATCGACATCGACTTTGGCCGGGAGTTCGGCTACGTTCTGAAGCTTCTGGGGATTGCGACCGACGGGGGGGAGAGCATCGACGTCCGGGTCCATCCCTGCTTCCTTCCGGAGGAGACCAGCATGCTGGCAGAGGTCGACGGGGTCTATAACGCCATCGAGCTTCTGGGCGAGGCCCTGGGCCCCCTTCTTCTCTTCGGTCGCGGCGCGGGAGGAGACCCCACGGCGACGGCGGTCATGGGGGATGTTATGGAGTGCGCCCGGGGGATCTTTCACAATGCCCGGGGACAGGTGCCCGCTCTGGGCGTTCCCGTCTCCCTGCGCGTGGTCCGGCCGCTCCGTCCCATTGCCTCGATCACCTCCGAGTACTACCTCCGTTTCATGGCACAGGACCAGCCCGGGACGCTTTCCTACCTCTCCGGGGTCCTCGGCGAGCATGGCATCAGTATCGAGTCTGTCATTCAGAAGGGACGACAGAAGGGCGGCTCCGTTCCTGTCGTCGTCACCACCCACCGGGCGGCGGAGTCCCGGGTCCGGGAGGCGCTCGCCATCATCGACGCCTCGCCTCACGTGACCGAGAAGACCGTCGTCATCCGCATCGAATCCGCTCCCATGGAGGGGTCCCCGTCGTGATGAGAACCACCTGGCGCGGCATCGTGGCCGAGTACGCCCCCTTTTTCGGATCTCCCGATCCGGCCTCTGTCGTGACCATTCAGGAGGGGGGGACGCCCCTTGTCCCCCTCGAACGGATCGTCCGGGATCTTCCCGTGCCGCTCTCCCTTTACGCGAAGATCGAAGGGGCCAACCCCACCGGAAGCTTCAAGGATCGGGGCATGACCCTGGCCGTCTCCCGGGCGGTCGCCCGCGGGGCCCGCGCCCTCATCTGCGCCTCCACCGGGAATACCTCCGCTTCGGCGGCCGCCTATGGGGTCCGGGCGGGACTTCGGGTCTTCGTGGTGATCCCCGACGGCAAGATCTCCCGGGGAAAGCTCGCTCAGGCGATCGTGCACCGGGCGACGGTCATCCAGGTTGAGGGACTCTTCGACCAGGCGCTTGCCATCGTCCGCGAGGTCGCCAGTACCCACCCGGTGGCACTCGTGAACTCCGTGAACCCGGACCGGCTCGAAGGTCAGCGTTCGGTCGCCTTCGAGATTGTCGACCAGCTGGGCGACTCCCCCGACTATCATTTTCTTCCGGTGGGGAATGCCGGCAACATCACCGCAAGCTGGGCCGGCTACAACGCCTATCGCGCCGCCGGCCGCATGGCGGGCCTGCCCCGCATGATGGGGATCCAGGCCGAGGGGGCGGCTCCGATCGTTCTGGGCCACGTGGTGGAAAAGCCCGAGACGGTGGCATCGGCGATCCGGATTGGCAACCCCGCCTCCTGGCAGGGAGCGCTCGATGCCGCCCGCGACTCCGGGGGCACGATCTCCTCGGTCTCCGACGAGGAGATCCTCGAAGCCTACCATCTTCTCGCCTCCCGGGAGGGGATCTTCTGTGAGCCCGCCTCCGCCGCCTCCCTCGCGGGTTTTTTGAAGAGGGCCAGGGCCGGAGGGTTTTCAGGGGGGGAACGTGTCGTCTGCACCCTCACGGGCCACGGCCTCAAGGATCCCGACGCCGTTTTCCGGAGCCAGCCGGCCGAGATCCGCGTTCCTGCCAGAAAGGAAGAGGTCCTCTCCGTTCTGGGATTTTCGTGAGGGGCTCTCGGGAGCTCCCCGGGGGATCGCTCCTGATCATTGCCGACGGTCTGGCCGAACCGGCTGGTTCTGCCAGCACGCTTTCCTCGGCCCATACGCCGGCTCTCGACCGCCTGGTTCGTCTGGGCCGTCTTTTTCGCCTCGATCCCCAACGCGGGGCCCCGGCGGAGGAGACGACCTCGGAGCGGGGAATCGCGGCGCTTCTGGGCCTCGGGATGCCAGGGGGGGCAGATTCTTTCAGGGTCTCGCGCGGGGGGCTTCTGGCGCTTCTTGCAGAGGGCGGGAGGGGAGCGTCCTTCGGGAAATCCTCCTGGTTTTATGTCGCGACCCCGGCGCGATTTGCTTCCGACGGGACTCTTCTGTCCTACGTGAACGACCCGGAGCGGGAGTCGTCGCTCTGGACGGCCCTCCTCGACCGGCTTCCCCCGAATCCCGAATTTCTTCTTCTTCCGGTCCGGGGCGCGGGGACCGGCTCCCGGGGAGGGGGATCCATCCTTCGCATGGTGGCCGCCTTTCCGGGGCCCCTTGCCTTCGAGGGGCGTCCTTCCCCAGGATTTCCCCCCCGCACCGGACGGAGGGGGCCGGAGGCCCTCTGTTCCGGGGGACTTTGGGAGTGGTTTTCCCGGGAAGGTCGCAGACTTTTCGGGGAGGGGAGAGAGCCGGGCGAGCCGGGTAAGCCAGGCCTCTGGCTCTGGGGGGGAGGGGAGAGGCCGGAGTCTTCGCCAACCCCCCTCCCGGGCCGATTCCTTGTGGCCCAGGCGCCGCTTGTCCGGGCCCTGGGGCGGATGGCAGGCTACGAAGATCTCCCTCTCTCCCGGGCCACGGGCGAGACCGACACCGATCTTTCCGAAAAACTCCTTCGGGTTCGGGAGGCCCTGGCCTCGGGGGCCAGTCGGGTCGTTCTCCACGTCGAGGGCTTCGACATGGCGAGCCACCGGAAGGACCCCCCGTCGAAGAGGGATTTTCTCGAACGCTTCGACCGGGAGCTCCTGGCCCCCCTCTTTGACGCCCTTTATTCGGGAGAGGTCGGCGCCCTGGGGATCACCTCCGACCACCAGAGCTCTCCTGAGACGGGTAACCACGAGGCCGGTCCCGTGCCGGCGCTCCTTGTAAGAGCCGAAGATATGCAGAGCCTCCGGCCGGGATCGCCCCTCGACGGGGATGGGCCCTCCCGCCGGAGAATGACCGAAGAGACCTCGGCCGAATCCGAGTTTCTCCCGGTCGATCGCTGGAACTCCCTTCTCTTCCCCGAACCGGCACTTCCGGGGGAGAAAAGGCCCGACGACGGCCGGGGGAAGACTTTAATGGAAGGGATGCCATGTCGCGTATTGTCATGAAGTTCGGCGGGACCTCCGTCCGGGATGTCGTGCGTATCCGCCAAGTCGCGGGTCGCGTGGCGAGGGTCCGGCGCGAGGGCCACGAGGTGGTGGCGGTGGTCAGCGCCATGGCGGGGGATACCGACCGCCTGATCCGTCTGGCCCAGGAGATCACCCCCGATCCGTCCGACCGAGAGCTCGACATGCTGCTCTCCTCGGGGGAGAGGATCACGAGCGCGCTCCTGGCCATGGCCCTGTCGGAGGACGGGATCCCGTCCCGCTCCTTTTCGGGCCGCCAGGTGGGGATCCACACCGACAGCACCCATACCAAGGCGCGGATCGAGCATATCGACGGCTCGCGCCTCGAGCGGGCGATGGCCGACGGGCTCGTTCCGGTGGTGGCCGGCTTCCAGGGGATCTCGCCTTCGGAGGACGTGACGACCCTCGGACGGGGAGGTTCCGACACCACCGCCGTCGCGCTTGCCGTGGCGATTTCGGCCGACCGTTGCGACATCTACACTGATGTCACCGGGGTCTTCACCGCCGATCCCAACATGGTTCCCCGGGCGAAAAAGCTCGAGAAGATCTCCTATGAGGAGATGCTCGAGATGGCCGCCCTGGGGGCCAAGGTCCTTCATTCGCGCTCGGTCGAGTTCGCCATGCGCTACCGGATGCCGCTCCGGGTCCTCTCGACCTTTTCCGAGGATCCGGGAACCTATGTTACGGAGGAAGACAGGACGATGGAACAGATGGTTGTTTCAGGGGTGACGCTCGACAGGAACCAGGCACAGGTGGTCGTCTGCGACGTCCCCGACCGCCCGGGGCTGGCGGCGACACTTTTTCGCGAGCTCTCCGACAATGCCCTCATTGTGGACATGATCGTCCAGAACGTGGGGCAGGACCACCTGACCGACATCTCCTTTACCGTGCCCCGCTCCGAGGCCCGGAAGACCCTCCGCATCGCCGGGGAGGTTGCCTCCCGCATCGGGGCCGGCGAGGTCAAGAGCCGCGAGGATATCAGCAAGATTTCGATCGTGGGGGTCGGGATGCGCTCGCACTCGGGCGTGGCGGCCCGGATGTTCGAGACCCTGGCCGGGGAGGGGATCAATATCCTCATGATCTCGACCTCCGAGATCAAGATCTCGTGTCTGATCGACGAGAAGTACGGGGAGCTTGCCGCCCGGGTCATCCATTCCTCCTTCGGGCTCGACAAAAGCGATGCCGGAGAGCCTTCCCGTGGATAGCGACTCTGCGGAAGAGTCCTCCCGGATCTTTCTCTACGACACGACTCTCCGGGACGGCTCCCAGATGGAGGACATCTCCTTCACCCTCGAAGACAAGCTTCGGATCGTCGCCCTTCTCGACTCCCTCGGGATCGCGACCATCGAGGGGGGCTGGCCGGGGGCCAACCCCAAGGACCGGGAGTTCTTCTCCCGGGTCCGGGAGCTCGATCTTGTCTCTTCCCGGATTGCGGCCTTCGGAAGTACCCGGAAGGCGGGGAACTCCGTCTCCCAAGATCCGGTGGTCGCCGACCTTCTTGAGGCCAAAACCCCCGTTGTGACGATCTTCGGCAAGTCCTGGCGCCTCCATGTCCGGGAGATCCTGGGGCTTTCCCGGGAGCAGAACCTTGCCATGATCGGCGAGACGGTCGACTTTTTGAAGCAGAACGGACGCGAGGTGGTTTACGACGCCGAGCACTTCTTCGACGGATTCGCCGAAGATCCGGACTTTGCCCTCGAGACGGTCCGGGCGGCCCGAACGGCCGGAGCCGACTGGATCGTCCTCTGCGACACAAACGGCGGGAGCCTTCCCGGGCAGGTGGCGGAGGCCACGCGTCGTGTGGCGGAGGTTGTGGGGGGCGCGATCGGCATCCACGCCCACAACGACTCCGAACTTGCGGTGGCCAACTCGCTTGCCGCCGTCTCCGCAGGGGCCCGTCAGGTCCATGGCACGATCAATGGCATCGGGGAGCGCTGCGGCAACGCCAACCTCGTCTCGGTAGCCCCCAACTTAGTTCTCAAGATGGGTCTTCCCGTCATGGACCCTGCCGCCATGGCCAGGCTTCGCGACGCGGCGGCCTTTGTCTCGGAGCTCTCCAACCGGGCGCTCCCCAAGAACATGCCCTTCGTCGGCGAGTCGGCCTTTGCCCACAAGGCCGGTGTCCATGTCCACGCTGTCCGGAAGGTGGCCCGGGCCTACGAGCATATCCGTCCCGAGATCGTGGGCAACCGCCAGAGGATCCTCCTCTCGGAGCAGTCGGGCCGCTCGAATCTTGTGGAGAAGGCCCGGCAGTATGGCCTCTCGCTCGAGGACGGCGACGGACATCTCGCGGGCCTTCTCGCCCGGCTCAAGGAGATGGAGTTTGCGGGGTATCAGTTCGAGGGGGCCGATGCCTCCTTCGAGCTTCTGATGCGCGAAGCGATCGAAAAGACGTCGCCCTATTTTGTGATCGACTTCTTCCGGATCGCCATGGGGCGGGGAGGCGGCGAGGGGTATTCGGAGGCGACGGTCCAGGTGCGGGTGGGGGCCCAGTTCGAGCATACCGCGGCGTTGGGGAACGGCCCGGTCAACGCCCTCGACAACGCCCTCCGGAAGGCGCTGGCCACCTTCTATCCGGAGGTCCGCCACATCGCCCTTCTCGACTACAAGGTGCGGGTCCTCTCGGGAATCGCCGGGACGGCCTCCCGGGTCCGGGTTCTCGTCGAGAGCTCCGATGGCCGGAGCAAGTGGGGGACGGTGGGCGTCTCGGAAAATGTCATCGAAGCCTCCCTCGACGCCCTTCGGGACAGCGTCGAACACTATCTTCTCACCACGGGAGCCCGCCGCCTTGACGGGTGAGCCCCAGATCCATCCCACCGCCATCGTCGACCGGACCGTCGAGTTTGGCGCCGGCGTCTCGGTGGGGCCCTTCTGCGTCATTAAGGGGCCCACGACGATCGGGGAGGGGTCGGTCCTCATGGAGAGGGTCTCGGTGGGGCCCCACGTGACGATGGGGCGCGCAAACCGCGTCCATCCCGGCGCGGTGATAGGCCATGAACCCCAGGACCATTCCTACCATGGCGCTCCGACCCAGACGGTGATCGGCGATGAAAACGAGATCCGGGAGTACGTCACCATCCACCGGGGGACGAAGGAGGGCTCGAAGACCGTCATCGGATCCCACACCCTCCTCATGTCCGGGGCTCATGTGGCCCACAACTGTCTCGTGGAAGACCGGGCGATACTTGCCAACGGCGTCCTCCTGGCAGGCCATGTGAGCGTGGGGGAGGGGGCCTTTCTTTCGGGGGGGGTGCTCGTTCACCAGTTTGTCAGGATCGGCCGGATCGCTCTCCTCCGGGGAGGCTCCCGGACGAGCCGCGACGTCCCGCCCTTTGCCATCATGGACGGAACCCACACCCTCCGGACGATCAACCGGGTGGGGCTCAGGCGGGCAGGGTTTACCCGGGAGACGATCGAGGCGGTGGACCGATTCTACAAGGAGTGGCTTCTTGCCGGGCCGATCGACCGAAGGGCGCTTTCGGCCTATCCCGCGAGCTGTCCCGAAGTGGGGGAGATCCTCTCCTTCGTCCTCGAAAGCCGGCGCGGCATCTGCGCTCCGAAGCGGCACTCGGGCTCTCTTCGGGAGGACGACGGGGAGGAGTCGGAGTGATCCTCGCCCGGCCGAAACTCCCCACTAGCGCACTTTTCGTGCGGCCGAAGGAGGGCCAGGGGCCGTTTATTTATTTTCCGGTTGACTTTTCGGGGGGCAACCCCTTATGATATCCGACTGAACCGAAGGAGGCGCTCTTGAATAGAACTGACATCGTCGAATACACCCGCAACAACGGCGGAGGAGAAAATCTTCCCCGCAAGACTGTCCGGGAAGCTCTCGACTTCGTGATCGAGGAGATCACCAATGCCGTGCTTGCGGGTGAGTCCGTGAAGCTGACCGGTTTTGGAACCTTCGAGGTTCGCAAGCGCGAAGATCGCCTCGGCAGGAATCCAAAGACGGGCGAGCCGCTTCTTATCAAGAGCCACAGTGTGGTTGTCTTTCGGCCGACTCGGCATTTCTGGGGCGAAGAGGAGACGGAAACCCCCGCCTCCGCCGGCACCTCCAAAAAGGGCTGACTCCTGTCGGGATCCTGACCATTCGCGGTTCGATCCGATTCGGCTGGAACTTCGGGCCGGGTCATCAGGCGAGGATATCGGGTGGCTGCCTCCGGAAGAAAGTACAAGATCGGTGAAGCATCGGCCCTTCTGGGCCTTCCGATCACGACGCTTCGCTCCTGGGAAAAGGCCTTTCCCATGCTGGCTCCCACCAAGACGCGGGGAGGTCACAGGGAGTATTCGGAGGGCGATCTCGCCTTCCTCGCCCGGATCATCGATCTTCTGAAGCACGAGGGCCGGACCGTACCCAGCGTCCGGAACATCCTTGAAAAACGTCCCCCCCTGCTCGACGCTCCGACCGTCGAGGGACTTCTCCTCGAGGTCCGGAAAGGACTCTCCATCCTTTCCGAAAACGATGTGGAGGTCGAGTAGCCTGGGGGGATGTCGTTTTTTTCTGTCGGGGCGTGGCGCAGCCCGGTAGCGCACTCCCTTGGGGTGGGAGTGGTCGAAGGTTCAAATCCTTTCGCCCCGACCATTTTTTTTCTTCTTTTCTCGTTTTTTTTACGACCTGGCCGCCCCGGCCCGATCGTCCCGCCTTGCGGCTGCCGGCATTGTCGGAGAGCGTTCGTTCGTGTCCGGATAGATTCCATCGAGGAAGGACACCTTTCGTGAATTCCCTCTCTTGTCCCTCCTTGTTCCTTAATTTGCAGATT
>DAHXNG010000129.1 GCA_027366615.1 Nitrospirota bacterium
TAGGCATTGAAGACCTTGGCCTCAAATGCCTTTTCGGAGATCCAGTCGCACGCCTTGTTGAACAATTCCATTGTCCCAAGCAGTGTCTTGGCCTGTTCATCCGTCGTTATCAGTTTGACTTTCAATGTGATCTTCATGCAGGCTATTCTAGTTCATATTTGTTCCTACTTTCAATGGCCAAAAGATTAAGGAGGGCGCATTCCTCCCCGTCCTGAAGGACGAGGTTTCCAATGCGCGCAGAGGATGAACCCGAAAGTCCGAAGAGCCTTCTTCGGGGAGGATTGATTTCCCTAGGGGAATGGAGGTTTTATTGACGGGCGATTCGGACCTTCTGTCCCTCAATGGAACTTTCGTCTGCTCCATCGTTAGGGCCATGAAAACAATAAAGTTCTCGGCTTTATTTTGAGATGCATGCATTGGTAAAGTCTCACAGGTTATTACCGGATACTTTATTGTATTACGGGCCCTTACCGCCGATCATTTTCGTGGAGTGATCGACACGAGGGCCTGAGCGGTCGCGATTGAGTATGGTCTGTCGCCGTTCTTTCAGAGAAAACAAGCGCTTGCCAGCTCTTTTCTCTGTGCGCACGGACAGGAGAAAAGCCCCTCATGGCGAACAGGTCGAGTTTTTTTGGGCCGGACCGTTCGGAAAACTCGAGGAGAGAGCATTGATGGAGGCGCCGGGGAGCATCCCTTCTTTTTTCTTTTCGGATCGTTTTCGCCAGGACTCCCTTCTTTTTTCCGAGTCTCTTCTCAGGTCGATAATCCGGGAAAAGACGCCTCTTCTTGTCTTTTTCGAAACCCATGTCCATCTCGTCTATACCTCCATGGTTCTCGAGGCCGATCGAAGCCGGAACCATCTTCTGATCGACGCGCTTCATCCGGAGGAGGGCAACGGACACCTGACCCCCGAGAGCCCTCTCATCCTGTTCGGCAAGACCTCGGGGGTCGAGACGGGGTTTCGGGCCAGAATACGCGGCTGGGAGGCGGTTGGGTCTGGGCGTTCCGTGCAGCTCTATTTTCCGTTTGAGACCTATCATTGTCAGCGAAGGGATAATCTTCGCGTTCCCCTTTCGCTCGAGGTCGCTCCTGTTCGAATGACGACAAGAACAGGCCACCAGGAGCTTGCTCGCCTCGTGGACATAGGTCGTCAGGGAATCAAAGTTCTTGTTTTGGCAAAAAACGAAAGAGGGGAGCCCCAGAGCTTTTATCGCGAAGACCAGATCCTTCTTCTTTCCCGGATCGACCTCGAAGGGATCTCCCTTCCCCCCCTTTCCGGAAAAATCGTCCACATTGAGCCGGCCGGTCGGGAAGGGGGAGAGCCTCTTCTCTCTCTTGGCCTCCACTTTTGCGACCTCCCAGGGGAGCTCTCCGAGACCCTTGCAACCTTCGTTATGCGCAGGGACCACGAGCGTTTGCGCACGGCAAGATGCGAGCATCTCGCTTGACGCCTCCCCAAAAACGGGGTCGAAGCGGGGAGCGGTCGATTCGGAGAGCCGGCTCGGATATAATGGAAGCCGGAGATCTTTGGCCCCTTACCCAACAAACTTGAGGATGGAAGATATGGCTTCGAAAAAAGGCGTGGCCCTCGTCAAGACGAAGACTGTCAACGAAGGCAAGAACGGTCTCTCTCTCTTTTTGACCCTGACGTTCCGGGGAGAAGGGAAGGAGGATCCCCCGGTAGACGTTCAGGCGCGTCTCTGGGAAAACGTCGCCCATGTCGAGTCTGGGATCCGGACAGGAGAGCTCGTCATGGCCGAGGGCCAGCTGATTGTCTACAACAACGAGACCCAGCTCCGCCTCTCCCGGATAGATCCGCTCAAGGCCTCTCCCGAGGAGATCGCCGCCTTCATCCCCCGAAGCCGGATCGAGGCCGGGTCCGGCATGGACCGCATCAGGGAGTATATGGATTCTCTTTCCGATCCCCACCTGCGCGCCTTCGGCCAGGCTATAGTCTCCGATCCCGAGGTCGTGGAGCTCTTTCCCAAGGCTCCGGCGGCCAAGCGGAACCACCACGCCATGGTGGGGGGGCTTCTTGAGCACACCCTCGAATGCCTGGCCATGGGAGACGCGGTCGCCCCCATCCTCTCCCTCAACAGGGACCTGCTCCTTCTCGGACTCTTCCTCCACGACATCGGAAAGTGCTGGGAGATCTCCTCCGCGGCCGGTTTTTCCTATACCGACGAAGGCCGTCTCGTGGGCCACATGGCCCTGGGTCTCGAAAAATCCACCCAGGTCGCCAAGCGGTGTCCGGGATTTCCCGAGCGGACCCTTCGCCTTCTCCATCACTTCATCCTGGCGCACCACGGCGAGCTCGAGTACGGCTCTCCCGTCCTCCCGGCCACGCCGGAGGCCATGGCGGTCCATATGATCGACAATCTGTCGGGACAGGTCTTCGCCATGCGACAGGTGGCCGCAGGCGCCGACGGGTGGGGCTACGAGAAGAACCGGGGCGCCTTTATCTACAAGGGGGGATCGGACCCCTCCGCCCTCGACCGGACGCCGATGGGTTCGGGACCCCGCAGGGTCTTCGATCCGTGACGACCGCCGAACTTTCCCCCGCGCTTCTCGCCGATCTCCGGGGGCTTCTGGGCCCCGAGAAGGTTCTTTCGGGGGAGATTCACCGGAAGGCCTATTCCTACGATGCCGGAATCCACCGGATCGATCCCGGGGCGATCGTCCTTCCCGACTCCTCGGGGGATCTGGAGCGCCTCCTTTCTTTTGCCCGAAAGCACTCCCTTCCCCTGACCCCCCGGTCGGCCGGAACGAACCTGACCGGAGCGGCGATCGGGCCGGGGATCACCGTGGCCTTCGGGCGCATGAAGGAGATCGACCTGTCGGGCCTTGAGGAAGGGTGGGTTCGCACGGGCCCCGGGGTGATCCTGAAGGAGCTCGCCGACATCCTGGCCCGGCGGGGGGTCTTTTTCCCGCCCGATCCGTCCTCCGCCCAGGCCTGTCAGATCGGCGGGATGATCGGCACCAACGCCGCCGGTGCCCATGCCCTCAAATACGGCGCCACGAAGGAAAACGTCCGGGAGATCTCCTTCATGGACGGGGAGGGCCGACTTCACGACTTAAAACCCGTCCCCTACCGGAGCTGGGAAGATCTGACCGACCGTCTGCCCCATCCGGCGATGAAGGAGGTCGTCCGGCGCTTTCCCTCCTGGGCCCCCGTCCTTCTTCCCCGCATGCCCCGGGTCACCAAGAACTCCTCCGGATACAACCTCTTCGATATGGCGAAGGATTTCGAGGCAGGGCAGGGAGGGGCAGGGGGACTCTTCGACCCCGTCCGCCTCGTCGTCGGCTCGGAAGGAACTCTGGGGTTCACCGTCTCGGCGACGCTCCGGGTCCTGCCGCTTCCCCGTCGACGGGTCACGATCCTGGCCTATTTCCTGACCCTTTCCGACCTGGGAGCCGCCGTGGGAGAGATCCTTCCCCTCGGCCCTTCGGCACTTGAGATGATGGACCGGGCGACGCTCGATCTCATCGGCCGCGCCCGTTTCGGCATTCCCCCGGAGGCCGACTCCCTTCTTTTGATCGAGTTCGACTCCGAGCCGCAGGAGGATCTTGTCGCAAAAACCCGGGAGAGGCTTCGCACCTACCCGGCGCCCGTCCCGCCCCAGGTGGCTACCGATCCGGAGCACCAGAAGTCCCTCTGGAAGGCCCGCCACGCCCTCTTCCCCACGCTCTACCGGTACGACGGCGTGCACCGGCCCATCAACTTCGCCGACGACGTGGCCGTCCCCGTCGAACGCCTCCCCGAACTCCTCTCCTTTCTCCGGGACTACTTCGGACAGGAGGGCATCCCCGTGGCGGTCTACGGCCATATCGGAAACGGGAACGCCCACATCAATCCGCTTCTCGACCTTCGCGAGACCGGGACCCCGGAGCGTCTTCTTGCCATCAGCCAAACCATCCACCGGGAAGCGGTGGAGCGCTTCGGAGGGGTTCCCTGCGGGGAGCACGGAGAGGGGCGTGTCCGGGCCGAGTTTCTCCCCATGGTCTACGGACCGGAGATCTACGATATCTTCCGGGAGGTGAAGGCGATCTTCGATCCGCGCGGACTCCTCTCCCCCGGAGTCAAGATCTCGACCGTCTCCTTTCTTGAGCATCTCGATCTCGAACGAGTCGCCCGTCCCTGCGCGACCTGCGGAAAGTGCAACACCGTCTGCCCCTCCTTCGACATTCTCCGGGTTGAGTCGGAAGGGGCCCGCGGGTGGTACCAGATCCTTGCCGACCCGACACTGTCCAACCTTTCGGATGCCGTCCTCGACGGGTGTCTCAACTGCAAGTCCTGCCGTGCGACCTGTCCGGCGGGCGTCGATGTCTCGAGGACGATCCTCGACGCCAGGGCCAGACGGGGAGGGGATCCCCTCTCGGGAAGGATCTTTCGGGCCCTCCTCTCCGGGGGTCTCGACAGGGTCGTCCCCCTTCTCGGCAAAACCCAGCGACTCTGGGACCGGCAAAGCCTCCGGCGCCTCGTTGAGATGGTGAGCCGCCCGCTCATGGCGAAGATTGCCCCCACGGCAAGGATCCCGGCGAGTCTCAGGCTCCCCCGGCTGGCCGGGAGAACGCTCAGGGAACGCTATCGTCCTCTCACGAGCGAAGGAGGGAGAACGGGCGATCTGGCCTATTTTCACGGTTGCGCCGCCCGCTACTTCGACGACGGGATCGGAGACGCCATGATCGCGCTTCTCTCCCGCTCGACCCGCCGGCTCATCCTTCCTCCCCAGACCTGCTCGGGGACCCCCATCGAGACTTACGGTCATGCGGATCTTGTACAGGAAGCGGCCCGAAGAAACCTCGACTCCCTTGCTCCCTATCCGGTGGTCGTCACGGGTTGCGCCTCCTGCACGCTGGCTCTTCGCGACATGCCGGAGCTGTTTGTCCCGGGATCGCCCGAAAGAGGGAGAGCCGAAGAGCTTGCCGGCCGGGTCCGTCATATCTCCGAGTACATGTTTTCCGATGAGATGGCAGAACCCCTCAGGCAGATCAAGAGAAACCTCTCGGAAAAGCCTCCGAAAGGAACGATTACCTATCACGAATCCTGCCATCTTCGGGCGGCGGGCATCACGGAACTTCCCCAAAAGCTCGTCTCCGAGATCTTCGGAGAGGCCTTTCGTCCGATGGCCGACGCCGACCGGTGCGCGGGCGGCGCGGGCTCCTACCTCGTGAAGAATCCCGAACTCTCGGGAAAGATCTTCGAACGCAAGCGGCGGGCGGTGGAGGAGAGCGGTGCCACCACCGTCACGACGGGATGTCCCGCCTGCCAGATCAAGCTTCGGGACGGGCTCGGAGAGAAGGTCGAGGTCGCCCACGTGGCCCTTCTCCTGGCCCGGGAACTGAAGGATCAATCCACTCTCTCCTCATGAAGAAAGGTCTCGGAATGTCCAAGCGTCTCCGGTTCGAATGGAAGTACACCGAAGATTTTTCCCACAAGCCCGTCTCGGGAATATACGGAGGACTTCTTCCTTCGGGAGATCTCCTCATGGA
>DAHXNG010000140.1 GCA_027366615.1 Nitrospirota bacterium
GTGATCTCCGAGACGGGATGGAGAATGACGCCGTCTTCGAACCAGTAGCCGAAGGCCCCCCGGGAGTAGTCTCCGGTCACCGTGCTGACGCCGAAGCCGATTAGCTCGGTGACGAGAAGTCCCGTCCCGGCCTTCTTGAGAAGCGCCTCCTGCGAGAGTGTTCCCGGTTCGACGATGAGGTTCGAGATCCCCACGCCCGGACCGTCGCCGAGCGAGCGGACCGCGTTGGCGGTCGACTGGCGTCCAAGCTTTCGGGCCGAGTAGGTGTCGAAGAGAAAGGTCTGGAGAACGCCCGCGTCGACTAAGGTCTTCTTGCGGGTGGGGAGACCTTCCCCGTCGAAGGGTCGGCTTCCGGGGGCTCCGCTCAGGAAGGGATCCTCCCGGAGGGTCATGCAGGGGTTCATGACGGGGCTTCCTTCCCGGCCCTTCAGATAGGTGGCATTGCGGTAGAGCGCCGACCCTGAGACGGCACCGGCAAAGTGACCGATCAGGCTCCGGGCGGTCTCGGGGTCGAAGATCACGGGGTAGGTGCCGGTCTTGATGCGGCGAGCTCCGAGGCGGGAGACGGTTCGGGAGGCGGCCTTAAGTCCGAGCGCCTCACTGTTCTCCGTGCTCTCCCAGAGGGGGCCCGACGCATACCAGTAGTCCCGCTCCATCTGGTCTTTCGAGGTGGCGATCACCGAACAGGATAGGGTGTAGGAGCTCTTCCGGTAGCCGTGGAGAAATCCCATGCTGTTGCCGAAGACGACATGGGTTCGGGAGCGGGCGCACTCGGACCCTTCGGAGTTCGTGATGCGGGAGTCGAAGCCCAGTGCGGCGGCCTCGGCGGTCTTTGCCCGTTCGATCAGCTCGTCGCGGGAGGGGATGTGGCCTTCCTCCGGAAAGAGCCTGTCGGGGTCGATGGCCGGCGGGAGGATCCGGTCGGGAAGGCCGGCGTAAGGGTCCTCCGCAGTGTGCTGAGCCATGGCCACCGCCCGCTCGACAAGGGCCCGGAGGTGGTCTGTTCCGAAGTCGCTGGTGGCGACGCTCGACTGGCGCTGCCCGGCGAAGACCCGGATCCCGATCCCCCGGCTTTGGGCGGCGTGAACCTTTTCGATCTCCCCCTTGCGGACTCCGACCGTCTCCTCGACCCCCGAGAGGTAGAGGGCATCGGCCGAGGTGGCTCCGGCGGCCCGGGCGGCCTCAAGAATATACCGGACGGCCTCTTCCCCATCCTCCAGATTTATTTTTGACCCTTTTGCCAATCCTGTTGAAGGGCGGGTAGAGGGGATGGACTTGTTCAAGGGATAGGTCTCCTGTCTCTGTCTAGGTGGTTCCGCCGACGGTGAGGCCGTCGACCCGGATGGTGGGAAGTCCGACTCCCACAGGAACGGACTGGCCGTCCTTGCCGCAGGTGCCGACTCCGGAGTCGAGGGACATGTCCGATCCCACCATGCGGACCTGGGTGAGGACGTCGGGGCCGTTGCCGATAAGGGTCGCGCCCTTGACGGGGTGAAGGATCTTGCCGTTCTCCACGTAGTAGGCCTCCGACATGGAAAAGACGAACTTCCCGGAGGTGATGTCCACCTGGCCGCCGCCGAAGTTGACCGCGTAGATCCCGCGGTCGAGCGAGGCGAGGATCTCCGCCGGGTCGGTCTCCCCCGGGAGCATGACGGTATTGGTCATCCGGGGCATGACGGTATGGGCGTAGGACTCCCGCCGGCCGTTCCCCGTGGAGCGGGTCCCCATGAGCCGGGCGTTCTGGCGGTCCTGGAGATAGCCCTTGAGGATGCCGTTTTCGATCAGGACCGTCCGCTGGGTGGGAGTCCCTTCGTCGTCGACATTCAGGGAGCCTCTCCGGCCGGGAATGGTCCCGTCGTCGACGATGGTGCAGAGGGGGGAGGCCACCCGCTGACCGATCCGGCCCGAGAAGGCCGAAGTTCCCTTCCGGTTGAAGTCCCCCTCAAGGCCGTGGCCGATTGCCTCGTGCAGGAGGATGCCGGGCCAGCCGGGTCCCAGCACCACGTCCATGGTTCCCGAGGGGCATGGCCGGGCCGAGAGGTTGACCATGGCCATCCGGACCGCTTCGCGGCAGGCGTGGGCAAGGTTTTTCGGGCTTGCAATGGCCGAGAAGTCGGTGCGGCCCCCCCAGCCGTAGGAGCCGGTCTGCCGGTTCTCGCCCTCCTGGGCGATGACCGAGACGTTGAGGCGGGTGAGCGGGATCCGGTCGACTACGACCTGGCCGTCGGCGCGAACAATCTGGATGGTCTTCTGTTCGAAGGCGAGAGAGGCCATGACCTGGACCACCCGGGAGCTCTCCTTTCGGCAGAGCCGGTCAATGGTCGCAAGGATCTCGATTTTTTCCGGGACCGGCCGGTCGAGAGCCAGGTCGGTCGTCGGGTAGAGGTCGAGGGCGGGGCGACCCGGTCGGGAGAGGGCGAGAGGTTGTCCCCCTCCTGAACCCCGGGCGATCCGGCGGGCCGACTCGAGCGCCAGGGCGATCTGCCGCGGGGAGAGCTCCTCCGTGAAGGCAAAACCGGTTTTTTCTCCCGAGACGATCCGGGCGCCCACCCCCTGGCTGACCTCCTGCCCCGCCTTCTTGACGAGTCCATCCTCGAGGCTGTAGTGCTCTCTTGTCGTATGCTCGAAGTAGAGATCGGCATCGTCGACCTCCGACGGGAGCGCGACTTGGCCAAGTGCTGTTGCGAGGCTCTCCTGGGAGCCTTCGACGCGGTCTTCAAAAAAACGGGAAATATCCGACACGGGGTTCCTCCAGAGTCCTTGGGTCCTTGTGGGTCCGATCATCCTGATAATGGGCTCGGACCCTCCTCCTGACCGGATGCGTCGGGAGGCGCTTGGGTCTATTATACAGGGGAGGGGTGCCGTGATCTACGATTGTCCCCGGAGAAGGTGCGATTCCAAATGTCTTGGCAGAAGAGGGATCCGACGCTAGTGTCGAGTGAACCCTTTGCCCTCAGGTCATATTCGTTGACAGCCCCTCTCCGGAAAGGGAGTGTCGAACCTTAGGCGGGTTCGGGCGGGAGGCGCAGAGAGAAGACGCAGGAGAGAGGGTCCCAGACAAAATCCGGCAGGAAGGGGCCAAGAGAGGGATCTTTCTCTGTGTACTGGTTTCTCTCGAGACCTCCTCTCTTTTGAGAGACACGAAGGCGCAGGACGCGGGTCTCGGCGACATGAATCGTGCGGGAGGATCTCTTTCCTGCAATGTGTTACATTGTACTATAGTTATAACTCAAGGGGGTGATGATATGAGCGAATCGACCTTTACTTTTCGGGTTGATGAAGCACTGAAAACAGAGTTTTCCACGGCTGCCAAGGCCCGCGACCGCAGCGGCGCTCAACTCCTGCGCGACTTCATGCGAGAGTTCGTGCAGCAACAACAGGAGGCGGCCGCGCATGACGCGCATGACGCATGGTTTAGGCGCCAGGTGCAAACGGGTTTGGATTCGGCCAATGCCGGCAACCTGATTCCGGCGGAGGAGGTTGAGTCCAGGTTTGTTGTCAAGAGGACGGCCACACGGGGCCGGCTTGATCCCTCGGAATGATGCAACTGTTCTGGACGCCAGAGGCGATACAAGACCGCGACGACATCTATTCCACCATCGTAGCCGACAATCCGGCCGCCGCTCTGGCCCTTGATGAGCTGTGTGCAGAGAAGTCGGCTCGCTTGGGAGATTACCCAGGGCAGGGCCGGCCTGGGCGCGTTGCCGGTACCCGCGAGCTGGTGGCGCATGAGAATTATATCCTGGTTTATGACCTGGTCGAGGAGTTTGTTCGCGTGTTGCGCATCCTGCAGGCGGCCCGGCAGTGGCCGCCAGTCAAGATGTGAGGGCCTGACAATAAGAATGTCCAGCGCGTTTTTCCAAGGCCAGATGAGCGGGAAGCCTCGTTCTTCAGGCGAAGAAGGATATCGCGAACGGCAGAGCCGTCCTTAAACTTTGCCCCTCGGGATTCGGCCGCTCGTGAGGCAAAGCCTTGTCTATAAATTATGTTTGGAAGTTTGGGGGAAGACGATGACGCAGGGAGAGGAAAAGATCGGGGCCATGATGGAGGCTTCCTGCCGGGAAGGGATCTTTCCCGGAGGGGTCGTTCTCTGGGGATGCCGGGAGCGGATCCTAGGTCAGGTGGCGGCGGGGGTCCTCAGGCTGACTCCGCCCCTTCCCGCTCCCGCGGCATCCCCGGAGACCCTCTTCGACCTGGCCTCGCTGACCAAGCCTCTCGCCACCGGCGCTCTGGTCCTCCAAAGCGTCGCGGAGAAGAAGATGGCGCTCGACGCCCCGTTGGGGGAGTTCCTTGCGGCTTCCCGGTCGAGCCGGTGGGGGGAGGCGACCCTCCGGGAGCTCCTCACGCACTCCTCGGGACTTCCCTCCTGGGCCCCCTCTACCGGGAGATCGATCCGGCGCTTCCTCTACCGGAGCGAAAGGAGCGTCTTCTTTCGGCCATTCTTGCGCTCTCTCCGGAGCGGGAGAGAGGCGGAGCCTCTCTCTACAGCGACTTTGGCTTCATGCTCCTCGGATGGGCGCTGGAAGAGAGCTACAATGAGCCACTCGACGCACTTTTTCGAAGATTTCTTGTCGCCCCCCTCGGCCTTTCCTCGATCGACTACCTTTCGCCGGGGTCGTCTTTGCCCTTCGAGGGGCCGGACCGGGAGAGTCGCTTTGCCGCCACCGAGGTCGATCCGGAGACGGGGACGCCGTTCGTTGGGGTGGTCCACGACGAGCACGCGCGCCTTCTGGGAGGGGTCTCGGGCCATGCGGGGCTCTTCGGGTCGGCCCGGGCTGTCTGGGAGCTGGCCCGCCCCTGGATGGGGGGGGGATTT
>DAHXNG010000146.1 GCA_027366615.1 Nitrospirota bacterium
TTCTCCTGACCCTTATCGCCGGGGTCCGGGTCCTCTCCCTTCCGGAGGCCCTTTACCCTTCCATCGACTTCCCCCGCATCTCGGTGATCGTTTCGACGCAGGACCTCCCCTTTTCCCAGATGTCGGTGCGGGTGACGCGTCCCGTCTCGGTGGCTCTCCGGGGAATCGCCGGGGTCCGGGAGGTCCGATCCCGCACATCGCGGGGGTCGGCCCAGTTCTTTGTCCGCTTTGACTGGAACACCCCGATGGTCCTCGCCCTCTCCCGCGTCAACCAGGCCATCGCCAGGGTCGCCCCGGACCTTCCTCCGGGGACGCGCTCCCGGGCGATCCGCATGATTTCGGCCGACACCCCCGTCCTCCAGATCGCCCTGACCTCCCGGACCCGGTCTCTTTCTGCCCTTACCGACCTGGCCCGTTACCGTCTCCTCCCCTTCCTCGTCAATGTATCCGGTGTCTGGAAGGTGGAGGTGGTGGGGTCCATGAGCCGGGAGCTGCATGTCGAGGTCAATCCCTACGAGCTCGCGGGGGCGGGGAAGACCCTCCCGGACGTTCTGGCGGCACTGCCGGCACACAACCGGACCGGCGTGGTCGGCCGTCTCTCCGAATACCACCAGATCGCCCTCCTCGAGGTCCATAATGCCCTCTCCGGGCCGGATGCCGTCCGTCGGCTCTTTCTCCCGGGGGCAGGACAGGCTCCGCTCCCCTTATCCCAAGTGGCTCGGGTCCGGTGGGGAACGGCCCCCGCGGACGCTCTTGTCCGGGTGGCGGCCGACGGATCTCCCGCGGTCCTTTTAAACGTCTACCGAGCCCACGGGGAGAGCGCGCTTGCCGTCGTCTCCCGCATCGACTCCCGAAAGGCAACCTTCCTGCATCTCCTGCCGCCCGGGGTCGATGTCCGCACGACCTACGACCAGGGGCACGTCATAGGACAGGCGATCCTTCATGTCGCAGTGGCACTTCTTGTTGGCATGGCGGCGGCCTTCGCCGTCATCCTGCTCTTTCTCCGCCGCCTCCGGCCCTTTCTCCTCGTGGCAACCTTTGTGCCGATGATCCTGGTCATGACGCTCGGGGCCCTCTCCTTTCTCCACCAGTCGATCAATCTTCTGACATTGGGGGGGCTTGCGGCAGGAACCGGTCTCGTCATCGATGACTTCGTGGTTGTGCTCGAGGGGGCGAACCGTATCCGGAGGCTCGTGAGGCCATTTCTCTTTTCCTCCCTTGCCACGATGGTCGTTCTCATTCCCCTCTTCGATCTGGGGGGGCTGGCGGGGGCCTTTTTTCGCCCCCTCGCACTGACCCTCCTCCTTCTGCTCCTTGTCTCCCTTCTTGTGAACATCTTTCTTACCCCCTCCTTTGCCGCCGGCCTTTCGGTCCCCGGGGGGGGCGAAAGGCCGGGGCAGGAATCGGAGGGGAGACCGGGCTTTTTTTCTGGGCTCATGGGAAGGGTGAGACAGGTCCGATGGGTCGCACTTCTTGCTCTTGTCCTCGTCGTCTCCGGGGGGGCTCTCTTCCGGAACAGGCTTCCGACGAACTTCATGCCTCGCATGGATGAAGGAGCCTTCCTCGTGGATATCCATGCCCCTCCCGGAACCTCGGTCGAAGACAGCGACCGGGCCTTTTCCCGGATCGAGCGCTTTCTCGCGACGCTCCCCGAAGTGCGATCGACCTCCCGGAGGCTGGGGGCGGAGATGGGCTTCTACATCACAGAGCCTACCAAGGGGGATATCATTGTGCGGCTTCGCGACCGTAGAAGCCGTTCGGTCTTCGCGGTGATCGATCAGGTCCGGGCCTTTGTCCGGGCGAAGGAGCCCGAGCTTGAGGTGGACTTTCCCCAGATCCTCGAGGACAGCCTCAACGATCTTGTCGGCACGGAGGCGCCGGTCGTGCTCCATATTCACGGAGCCGACAGGTCGGTGATGGAGAGGGCCGTTCCCGCAGTCGAAGGCCTTCTTGGCTCAGTTCCCGGTATCGTGGACGTGGCGAGGAGTTCGCGGCCAGTCCCGACCGCCTACCGGATCAACGTGAGGAGCGAGGTGGCCGCCGCCTACCATGTAGATCCGGCCCAGGTGATCGCAAACCTTCGTACCGGGCTCTGGGGGACGCATGCCGGCTTCGTGATGGAGGGAAGCCTTCCCCGTCCGCTCCGGGTTCTCGAAAGTCCGGAGCCATTTAAAACCCTCGAGGGGATCCGGCGCTTTCCCGTGGAGACCCCCTCCGGTCTGATCCCTCTCTCCCGTCTCGCCCGGATCGCCGGCGAACCCTTTGTCTCCGAGGAGGATGACACGAACCTCGCCCCCGTCATCTCGATCGCGGGGCGGATCTCGGGTGCGGATCTCGGATCGGTAACCCGCCGCCTCGACGGACTGCTTCCGGGCCTCGCCCTTCCCCCGTCGGTCTGGGTCGACATGGGGGGCTATGCCCTCTGGCAGAAAAAAAGCTTCCGGGATCTTTCTCTTGCCCTGGGGGGAGCGGCACTTCTTGCCATCGGGGTCATCTACGCCATGTCCCGGCGCGCGGCCCCTCCGCTCCTTCTTCTGGGCGGAGTCTTCTTCTCCGTCCTCCTGGCCCTTCTGGCCCTTGCCGCAACTGGCCACTCCCTGAACCTCTCCTCTTTCGTGGGGCTCGTTCTGGTGGCGGGGATCACGGCCGAGAACGGGCTTCTGGTCGTCGACCGGGCCCTCTCCGGACAGGGATCTGCCGGGGAGCGGTTTGTCCTGGCCCTGGCCGATCGGTGGCGACCGCTCTTGATGACCCATGCCGCCAACGCCCTGGCCCTTCTTCCCCTGGCCGTCGGAACGGGGGCGGGTCTCGACATGGAGCGCTCTTTTGCCATTGCGGTTATGGGCGGTCTCGCCGGCTCCCTGGTGGTCTCAACCCTTCTTCTTCCTCTTCTCGGGGCAGGATTCTTTGCCCGCTCCTTCGAAAGGGCTCCGGCATGATGCGATCCATGCGACCCATTGGATCTTTTGTGATCTTTCTTTGCGGCCTCCTGGCGGTCTCCTGCCAGAAGAACGCGCCCCCTGCGCCCCGATCCGCTCCTCTGCCCCCTGTGACTGCCCCGGTTCTTCCGGCAGGAAAGGATGTGGGCCGGGATCTCCTGGGCCAGGTCCAGGCCGATCCGCAGGCAACCTCCCAGTCCATGGCAAGACTGTCCGCACTCTCAGTCCTCTCGATCGCCCACTTCCCCGGGGACCGGGTCAAGAAGGGGGAGACAATCATGGTGCTCCAGAGCCCCGATTTCTTTTCCGCCGAATCGGAGTTGTCGAGCATTCTCTCCTCCCCCGGAGGCGGGGACGTTCCGGGGATCCGGAGGCTGGCC
>DAHXNG010000154.1 GCA_027366615.1 Nitrospirota bacterium
GAGGTTCTAGGGAGAGGTTCGGAGAAGAGGGTGGTCAAACAGGGATCTCGCGGGGTTGATCTCGGGTCTTCTTGGCTAATGGATCCATTGTATCACGGAGTGGGGGCGGGACCCAGCGGAGACCCTCCATTCTCAGTCTGCCGGGGCGTCTCGCCCGGAGGACGGGTTTTCCACCTCCGGTGCATCCAGATCCACTGCTCGGGATGCTCCCGCACGAAGGCGTCCAGCGCCTGACTATAGCGGAAGGTCATCCGGGAGACCGCCTCTTCCGCATCGGACCCCGGGTCGGGAAGGATCGGGGGCAGGATCCGTATCCGGAAGTTCCCGTCCGGATCCCTGTGGCAGGCGGACGGGAGAACGGGAAGATCGGTCAGGAGGGAGAGCCGGGCAAGACTCGTATAGGTCGCCGCCGAGCGCCCCAGGAAGGGGACGAAGACCCCTTCATCCACCCCGGCGTTCTGGTCGAGAAGAACGATCAGGACATCCCCGGATCGGAGCGCCCGGATCAGCGGCTTGGGGCCGAGATCGGCCAAAATGGAGGCTCCCTTCCCGAAATCTCTCCGGTGCCGGTCGACGAAGTCGTTTACCGCCGGGCTCTTGATGCGGCGGATAAGGGGATGGAAGCGACCGGGAGCCTCGAGGGAAAGTCTCCTGAGGGCGATCTCCCAGTTTCCGATGTGGCCTGTCAGAAGGAGTACGCCCCGGCCTTTGGCAAATTCGGAAAGAAGGTCGGGGAGCCCCTCGACCCTGACACGCGACGAAACCTCGAGGTCCGAGAGTGTCGGAAGACGAAGGAACTCGGCACCCAGGCGGCCGAAGTGTCGGAAGACCCTTTTTTCGAAACGCCGCTCCTCCTCTTTGCTAAAGAGGGCGAGGTCGGAGCGGGAGAGGTTCTCCCGAAGGATCCGGGCCTTTCCGGGAAGAAGGATCCGGAGAAGGTCGCCGGTGCGCTCCCCCAGAAAAATGGCCACCGGCTCAGGAATCCGGCAGAAGATCTCGCGCACGAGGGAGAGAAGTGCCGTCGTCAGACGATAGCCCAGGGTCCTGTCGGGCGCGTCTTTCACTTAAAATCCTCCGGAGATGAGCCGGGAAAGGACCCCCTCCCATTTGGGGAGATCGAGGAGGAGGCTCTCCCCTTCGAGCACCCCCACGGGGAGAGGACTCTCCGGAAGATCTGTCCACTTGATCCGGTCCTTTTCCGTAGTGAGAAGGATCTCTGCCCCCTCTCCCGCCATCTCCAGAGAAAATTTCCGGATCTTCTCCCGGGTCGAACTGTCAAAGGGGGCGTGGTCGGGAAGGGCCAGAAGCCCCGCCACCCGGGCACCGACCCCGATAAGCGCCTCCTCGACTCTCTTAGGGTTGGCAATCCCGGCCACCACGGCCACCGTCCTTCCCGAGAGGCTCTCAAGCGGAGTTCGCGACGCGCCATCGAAGTCGCGGACAGCCGAAAGCCGGAACTGTGTCCGAAGGATCGGCCGCATCTTCCCGGGCCCGACAATCCGTGAAAGATTCGAGAGGAGACCGGAGACTTCCATTGTCTCCGGCCCTCCCAGGACCCAGTGGGTGGCCCGCGAAAGGACCCCGGGGGGCTCCCTCAGCGGGCCGGCCGGAAGAAGATCGCCGAGACCCATCGGACGGCGGGCCATCTCAAAAGGAAGAAAGACGAAGGAGAGATCCGGAAGGACCTCCAGCGACTGGAAGCCGTCGTCGAGGAGGATGATGTCGCAGAGGCCGGAGAGTCTGCGGATCCCGGCCCTGCGATCGCCTGCCACGGCGACGGAGGTGCCCGGAACCTTTTTGACGAGGAGTGCCGGCTCGTCTCCGGCCTCCTCCACACCGACTAGGAGCCCCTTCCCCCGGGAAATCAAAAGATCGGCACCCGGATTGACCCGGCCGTACCCCCGGGAGACGACGCCGGGGCGTTTTGCGAGATCGAGGATCTTTTGGCAAAGGGCCGCAACGAGCGGCGACTTCCCCGTACCACCGGCCTCGATGTTTCCGATGCTGACGACAGGGACGGAAAAACGCTCGCGCCTGCGGAGGCCGGACTCGTATCCCCCGCGAAAGAGGGAGACTCCTGCACCGTAAAGAAGGGCCAGGGGAAAGGCCAAAGGACCCAGCGGTTTCATCCTCCCCCCGGAAACCGCCCGAGGAGGGGGGCCAACTTCTCCATTGTGCGGTCGAGGGGGCCGCCCAGACGCTCGAAGACGCGCCGGGCCGCCTCTCCCATAAGGATACGCCTCTCCCTGTCAGAAGAAAGCTCCGAAAGCGCCCCCAAGAGCTCCTTCCGGTCGGCAATCTCCCGGATCGCCCCCTCCTCCCGAAGGGGCGCGACGAGGAGAGCGATATGGTCCTGATGGGGACCCAAAAGAAGGGGCTTGCCGTGGAAGGCCGCCTCAACGGGAGAATGCCCACCGACCGGATCGAGGGTGCCCCCGACAAAAACAAGATCCGCCTCCCCGAGGAGCCGCCCGAGCTCCCCGTAGGTGTCGAGAAGGAAGACGGGGAGGCGGGGCGCAGGTCCGGCTCCGGACTCCGCCCCGGAATGGATCTCTCCCCCAGAGGATCCTCCCGCGTTTTTGTCTGTCCGGGTCCGAAGAACCGGACAGACGGAGGCGGGGAGCCGGGAGAGAACGTCCGGAAGGGTCTCGAGATGGCGCAGGGCAAGGACGGGATGGATTGTTGTCCCGGCGGCCCGGGCCAGGAGGCAGGCGTCGACGATCGCGAGAGCCTCCTCCGGATGGACGGAGCTTCCGACAAGGATCAGGGGGGGCGGGTCTTTGGGAGAGGGGGAAGGGGGAGTCGCGGAAGGGAGAGTCGCCTCCCGCCCGAGCCAGCGCAAGATCTCCTTTTCGGCGGCGGGCGAGGAGACTCCGGAGGGGGTCAGGTCCCATTTGAGGTTGCCGGTGACGGCGAGAGCCGTCTCCTTGACCCCAAGCGCCAGAAATCTCTCCCGGTCGCTCTCCCCGGAGACGAGAACGGGGGAGAGATCGGCGAAGAGCCCCCGGACGAGAAAGGACAGACGGCGGTAGCGGGCGAAGCTTCGGGAGGAGAGGCGCCCGTTGACGATCCCGACCGGGATCTTGTTCTCCCTTGCCGAGAGCAGCATGGCAGGCCAGATCTCGGTTTCGAAGAGGAGGATCGCTCTAACCCGGCGGCTCGAAAGAAAGGGAGCCCAGAGACCCGGAAGGTCGAGGGGGGCGAGCGAGACGGGAATGTCGGGGTGGGCGGAGGCGAGGGCGTTTCGTCCGGTCGCGGTCATCGTGGTCAGGATCAGGGGAAGCCGGCTCGAAAGTTTTCTGATCAGACCCTCAGCGGCGCGCGCTTCTCCTAAGGAGGCCACGTGAAGAAGCAGGCAGGGTTCCCGGCCGGGCCGGGCCCGGGCCAGCCCCAGCCTCTCCCGGAAAAAGGGGCGGGCCCGGGGAAAGAAGAGCCAGACAATTCCGAGAAGCGGCAGGAGAAAGGGCCAGAGAAGAAGGTTCAGAAGCTTCATCCTGGCACTCCCGCGCCCTCGGGTGAAGGCGCCTCCGGGTCGCAGAGGCCACTTTTGGTCAGAATGGCCCGGGCGATTCTTCGGGAGGCCCCAGGGCCTCCCAGAACATTCCGGAGATCGGCAAGATCCTTCCGGATCCTCTCATTTTCCGAAGGGTCGGAGAGAATCCTCAGAAGATGGTCGGCCATGGCCTGCGGCGTGGCGGCCTCCTGAATGAGTTCGGGCGCGATCATACGACCGGCGACGAGGTTCACCATCCCGATGGCGGGCACCCGGACCAGAAGCCGCGCCAGCCGGTAGCTTCCCTCGTTCATGACGTAGACGACGACCAGCGGGGTTCCGGCAAGCCCCGTCTCGAGGGTGGCGGTACCGGATGTGACAAGGGCGGCGTCCGCCGCGCACATCACCTCCCGGAAGCGGCCGGAGACCCGGATCACGGGGGGGTGGGGAGTGCGGGACTCGATCTCCCGGTAGATCCCGACTGGGACGCTAGGAGGAACGGGAACGAGGGCCCGGACCCCCGGAAGGCTTTTTTCGAGAAGGGCGAGGGCGGCGAGCATCCGGGGGTAGAGGCGGCCGATCTCGCCCACCCGGCTTCCCGGGGCGAGGGCCACGACCGGGCCCGGGAGGCTCTCGCC